>NZ_PIBN01000021.1:0-89594 GCF_002806655.1 Klebsiella sp. K-Nf6
TCCATGTCACTTTGAGTGCCCACACAGATTGTCTGATAAATTGTTAAAGAGCAGTTGCAACGCGGCTTTCAGCTCACCGTTGCGAGGTCCCGTATAATACGTTTTCCTCATTCAGAGTCAAGCGCTTATTTTGCTTTTCTCTGTCGGTTTTCAGCGTTGAACTTCACCGCCAAAACCCTGCTGACCCGGCGGTTTGCTTGCCGTTGTTCCGTGTCAGTGGAGGCGCATTATAGGGAGTAATTCTGAAGTGACAAGGATAAATTCAAAAAAAGAATCCAACCGCTCACTTTTCAATCAAAATGATTGTTGAGCTTTAATTCTTGCCTGGTTTTTAAACAAAAACGAGCCAGTTGGGCCCGTTTTTGTCGTTTTGTGACTTACTGCACTGCCACGATACGGTCGTCTTTCACCACCAGTTCGACGGTTTTTCCCGGAACCAGCTCACCGGAAAGGATCTGCTGGGCTAACGGGTTTTCAATTTGCTGCTGAATAGCACGTTTCAATGGACGAGCGCCGTACACCGGATCGTAGCCATTGGCACTGAGCAACTTCAACGCCTCATCGGACATCCGCACTTCATACCCACGCTCTTCCAGACGTTTATACAGACGCTGCAGCTGGATCTGGGCAATAGAAGCAATATGTTTTTCACCCAGCGGATGGAAGACCACCACTTCGTCGATACGGTTGATAAACTCCGGACGGAAGCTCTGGCTAACCACACCAAGCACCAGATCCTTCATATGACCGTAGTCCAGCTCGCCAAAACGTTCCTGAATCAGATCGGAACCGAGGTTCGAGGTCATGATGACCACCGTATTACGGAAGTCGACCGTTCTCCCCTGCCCGTCGGTCAGACGCCCGTCGTCGAGTACCTGCAGCAGAATGTTGAACACATCCGGGTGCGCTTTTTCCACTTCATCCAGCAGGATGACGGAATAAGGACGACGACGCACCGCTTCGGTCAGGTAGCCGCCCTCTTCATAACCGACGTATCCCGGAGGCGCACCGACCAGACGCG
This sequence comes from Klebsiella sp. K-Nf6, assembly GCF_002806655.1. Taxonomy (NCBI): domain Bacteria; kingdom Pseudomonadati; phylum Pseudomonadota; class Gammaproteobacteria; order Enterobacterales; family Enterobacteriaceae; genus Klebsiella; species Klebsiella sp. K-Nf6. The sequence continues at coordinate 1,022 of NZ_PIBN01000021.1, forward strand.
AGACGGAGTGTTTCTCCATAAACTCGGACATATCGATACGCACCATCGCGTCGTCGCTGTCGAACATAAAATTAGCCAGCGTTTTGCAAAGTTCGGTTTTACCGACCCCGGTTGGACCGAGGAACAGGAACGAACCAATCGGTCGGTTCGGATCGGACAGCCCGGCACGGCTGCGGCGAATAGCGTTAGATACCGCTTCAACCGCCTCATCCTGGCCAATCACCCGATGATGCAGATCCTGCTCCATACGCAGCAGTTTTTCACGCTCGCTTTCCATCATTCGCGCCACAGGAATGCCGGTCCAGCGTGCCAGCACTTCGGCAATCTCCGCATCCGTTACTTTGTTACGTAACAGGCGCATGGTTTTACCTTCGGACTGAGTGGCAGCCGCCAGCTGTTTTTCCAGTTCCGGAATTTTGCCGTACTGCAGCTCGGACATCCGCGCCAGGTCGCCGACGCGGCGCGCCTGTTCAATAGCGATTTTCGCCTGTTCAAGCTCGGCTTTAATAGTCTGGGTACCGGAGAGGGATGCTTTTTCCGCTTTCCACTCTTCTTCCAGTACCGAGTACTGACGCTCTTTATCCGCCAGCTCCTCATTGAGCATATCAAGACGCTTCAGGCTCGCTTCATCAGACTCTTTCTTCAGCGCCTGCTGTTCCAGTTTCAGCTGGATAATACGGCGATCGAGACGGTCCAGCTCTTCCGGCTTGGAGTCAATCTGCATACGAATGCTGGACGCCGCCTCATCGATAAGGTCGATGGCTTTATCCGGCAGCTGACGGTCGGCAATATAGCGATGCGACAAGGTTGCCGCCGCGACAATCGCCGGGTCAGTGATCTGCACGTGGTGGTGCAGCTCGTAACGTTCTTTCAGGCCACGCAGAATAGCAATGGTATCTTCTACCGTCGGCTCGGCGACGAACACCTTCTGGAAACGACGTTCCAGCGCGGCGTCTTTTTCGATGTACTGACGGTATTCATCAAGCGTGGTCGCCCCGACGCAGTGCAGTTCACCACGCGCCAGCGCTGGCTTCAGCATGTTGCCCGCGTCCATCGCGCCGTCGGCTTTACCGGCACCTACCATGGTATGCAGTTCGTCGATAAACAGAATGACGTTGCCTTCCTGTTTTGACAGGTCAGTCAGCACGCCTTTCAGACGCTCTTCAAACTCACCGCGGTATTTCGCCCCGGCCACCAGCGCCCCCATATCCAGCGCCAGCACCCGACGGCCTTTCAGCCCTTCAGGTACTTCGCCGTTAACGATGCGCTGCGCCAGCCCTTCGACGATTGCCGTTTTACCCACCCCGGGTTCACCAATCAGTACCGGGTTGTTTTTGGTACGACGCTGCAGTACCTGAATGGTACGGCGAATCTCTTCATCACGGCCGATCACCGGATCCAGCTTGCCCTGCTCGGCTCGCTCGGTCAGATCGACGGTAAATTTCTTCAATGCCTGACGTTGGTCTTCGGCACCCTGATCGTTCACGCTTTCACCTCCGCGCATTTGTTCAATCGCCTGAGTCACGTTGGCGGTTGTTGCTCCGGCAGATTTTAAAAGGTCGGTCAGCGTACCGCGCGATTCAAGCGCCGCCAGAACGAACAGTTCCGACGAAATAAAGTTGTCCTTTTTCTTTTGCGCCAGCTTGTCGCAAAGGTTCAGGATCCGCACTAAATCCTGAGAAGGTTGTACATCGCCGCCGGTGCCTTCCACCTGCGGTAAACGGCTCAAGGCCTGTTCGATGTCAGTGCGTAGTTTTCCGGCATTCACGCCCGCCGAGGTTAATAAAGGACGTACCGATCCCCCTTCCTGATTCAGCAAGGCGCTCATTAAATGAAGAGGTTCGATGAATTGGTTGTCGTGCCCGAGTGCGAGTGACTGGGCATCGGCAAGAGCAAGCTGGAATTTATTGGTAAGACGATCCAGACGCATAACTCCTCCCATAAACAGGTCAAATTTGCTACTGGAGATTAAATGAGGTCATCCCTCAATTATTCAAGGTTAAAGACCTGAACTATGCGAAAAATAAGTTTGCCTTCTGGATCGTCTTGATTCTCTAGGTTATATCAGCCAAATGAAACTTGCCATACGACCAGTGGTCTTGTCGCGCCGGTAAGAGAAAAAATCATCCTTTTCGCTTAGCGTGCAGCGATCGCCGCCGAAAATCTGCTCAACGCCGACGTTTGCCAGACGCTGCCGAGCCAGTTGATAGATATCAGCAAAATATTTCTCGCCTGCCGGACGAAAAGCCCGGTGCGCGTTCTCGTCCTTCGCCATAAAGGCATCCCGGACTTCCGGCCCCACCTCAAACGCCTGCGGACCGATGGCAGGGCCCAGCCACGCCATCATGTTTTCGGCTTTATCGGCGAAACGGGCAACCGTCTCTTCCAGAACGCCTTCGCATAAGCCGCGCCATCCCGCATGCGCCGCGGCGACTTCGGTGCCGTCGCGGTTACAGAACAGGACCGGCAGGCAGTCGGCGGTCATCACCGCGCAGACGGTGCCTGGCGTACGACTATAAGAAGCATCTGCGCGTTTCGACGGATAGGGTCCGCCGTCCAGCGTCAGAACATCGGTGCCATGAACCTGCTCCAGCCAAACCGGGTAAGACGGCAAGCCACCGGCGGCAAACATCCGCCGCCGGTTTTCTTCAACATGCTGCAGATTGTCTCCGCAATGGGCGCCCAGGTTGAGCGAGTCATAGGGCGGCAGACTCACGCCGCCAATGCGGGTCGAACTACAGGCCGCCACGCTGCGGGGCATCGGCCACTGCGGTACAATCAGTTTAGTCATAACCAGTCAATATCGTCCTTATGGGCTTCAAAATCGGCACGCATCGCCTCGATGAGCTCGACCATATCCTGTGGGATAGGCGCATGCCACTCCATTTCAATGCCGGTGATCGGGTGGTACAGACGTAGCATGGTGGCGTGCAGCGCCTGGCGGTCGAATTTACGCAGTGCGGTGATGAACTCCTCCGACGCGCCCTTAGGCGGACGCGGCCGGCCGCCATACACCTGGTCACCCACCAGCGGATGGGTGATATGCGACATATGCACGCGGATCTGGTGCGTACGACCGGTTTCCAGGCGCAGACGCAGGCGGGTATGGATGCGGAAATGTTCCATAATCCGATAGTGGGTCACCGCCGGTTTGCCCATCGGATGTACCGCCATATGGGTACGTTTTGTCGGGTGACGACTGATCGGCTCTTCCACTGTGCCACCGGAAGTCATATGGCCGATGGCCACCGCTTCATACTCGCGGGTGATCTCGCGCAGCTGCAGCGACTCCACCAGCCGGGTTTGTGCCGGAATGGTTTTCGCCACCACCATCAGACCGGTGGTGTCCTTATCCAGACGGTGCACGATCCCCGCGCGCGGCACATCGGCAATCGGCGGATAGTAGTGCAGCAGCGCATTCAGCACAGTACCGTCAGGGTTGCCCGCGCCAGGATGCACAACCAGATCGCGCGGTTTGTTAATCACGAGGATGTCATCATCTTCGTAAACGATATTGAGCGGAATATCCTGCGGCTGGAAGCGCGCTTCTTCTTCGATTTCGACATCGATAGCGATGTGCTCTCCCCCCAGCACTTTTTCTTTCGGCTTATCGCCAATGGTGCCATTGACTAATACGCGTTGGTCAAGGATCCATTCTTTTATCCGCGATCGCGAATAATCAGGGAACAATTCGGCCAAAGCCTGATCTAAGCGTTGACCGAGTTGATTTTCGGTCACCGTTGCGGTGAGTTGTACTCGTTGTGCCATATACAGCTTCTTCGTTTAACGTTGGGTTTTACGGCTTTGCCGTTTAATATAGTGTGCTATTGTAGCTGGTCTTAATCGGGAGCAGGAACAGAGATTCTCCCGCATAAACATTTTGAGGAAGTCAAAACGTCATGACGCGCATGAAATACCTGGTGGCAGCCGCCACACTGAGCCTGGCTTTGGTGGGTTGCTCCGGCTCTAAGGAAGAGGTGCCTGATAATCCGCCGAATGAAATCTACGCGACTGCCCAGCAAAAGCTGCAGGACGGTAACTGGAAACAGGCGATAACGCAACTGGAAGCGTTGGATAACCGTTATCCATTCGGCCCTTATTCCCAACAGGTACAACTGGATCTGATTTATGCGTATTACAAAAACGCCGATCTGCCGCTGGCTCAGGCGGCCATCGATCGCTTCATGCGTTTGAACCCCACCCACCCGAATATCGATTACGTCATCTATATGCGCGGCCTGACCAACATGGCCCTGGATGACAGCGCCCTGCAGGGTTTCTTTGGCGTTGACCGCTCTGACCGCGATCCGCAGCACGCGCGCGATGCCTTCAATGACTTCTCCAAACTGGTTCGTGGTTACCCGAACAGCCAGTATGCCACTGACGCCTATAAACGCATGGTGTTCCTGAAAGATCGCCTGGCCAAATATGAGCTGTCGGTCGTGGATTACTACACCGACCGTGGCGCCTGGGTTGCCGTCGTGAACCGCGTGGAGGGTATGATGCGTAACTATCCGGATACCCAGGCCACCCGCGATGCCCTGCCGAAGATGGAAAACGCCTATCGTCAGATGCAGATGAACGCCCAGGCAGACAAAGTCGCCAAAATCATCGCCGCCAACGACAAGAACACCTGAGGGTAACATCCGAAAGCAAAACGGCAGCCAGCGGCTGCCGTTTTTTTATACTTTATCCCGGCTAGCTGAAGCGGTTTAGCGCCGGGTTAACTCATCAAATATGGCCTGCTTTGTCGGGTTCGACAAGTAAAATCTCACTTCTTCCTGCCCTGTCTCACAAAATGAATTCGTTGACAAAAAGTGACAATAAAATGTGATTTAGATCACACATTTTGACATTGGGAAAGGTATGCTGGATTCACCAAGACGGGAAAGACAAGAGGTAAAATTTATGACAATGAACATTACCAGTAAACAAATGGAAATTACTCCGGCAATCCGCCAGCATGTCGCAGACCGTCTCGCCAAACTGGATAAGTGGCAAACTCATTTAATTAACCCGCACATCATTCTGTCTAAGGAGCCGCAGGGTTTTATCGCTGATGCAACCATCAATACGCCCAACGGTCATCTGGTTGCCAGTGCGCGCCATGAAGATATGTACGTCGCCATTAACGAATTGATCAACAAGCTGGAACGGCAGCTGAATAAAGTGCAACACAAAGGGGAAGCCCGCCGCGCCGCGACGTCGGTGAAAGAGGCAGGCTTTGTGGAAGAAGAAGAGTAATCCTTAACTTAAGTTGTGTCATGCCACGCGCCTTCGGGCGCGTTTTTTATTGACAGAGTGAAAACAGTACAGGTACTGTAATCCCCACTACCTAAAGGAATTCATCATGAAACGTGTCCCGTTCTTCTTCGCATTCTTTTTTACCTTCCCCTGATCGGGAGGCAATTCGTCGTATAAGAAAGAATGCGAAGACGAACAATAAGGCCTCCCACCCGGGAGGCCTTTTTTATTTGATAACGACAAAGGCAACATCTATGACCGAGGAAAACCCATTACTGGCGCTGCGCGATAAGATAAGCGCACTGGACGAGAAACTGCTTGCTCTGCTGGCGGAGCGCCGCGGGCTGGCTGTTGAGGTTGGTAAAGCCAAACTGGCTTCCCACCGTCCAGTGCGTGATATTGACCGCGAACGCGATCTGCTGGAGCGTCTGATGACCATCGGCAAGCGTCATAATCTGGATGCACACTACATCACCCGCCTGTTCCAGCTGATCATCGAAGACTCTGTCCTGACCCAACAAACCCTGCTGCAGCAGCATCTGAATAAAATTAATCCGCATTCGGCCCGCGTGGCGTTCCTCGGCCCTAAAGGCTCTTATTCGCACCTGGCGGCGCGTCAGTATGCTGCTCGCCACTTTGAGCAGTTTATTGAGAGCGGCTGCGCGAAGTTCGCCGATATTTTTAATCAGGTAGAGACCGGCCAGGCCGATTACGCGGTGGTGCCGATTGAAAACACCAGTTCTGGCGGGATCAACGACGTCTACGATCTGCTGCAGCACACCAGCCTGTCGATCGTTGGCGAACTGACGATCCCTATCGATCATTGCGTGCTGGTCAGCACCTCGACGGATGCCGATAAAATTCAGACCGTTTACAGCCATCCTCAGCCGTTCCAGCAGTGCAGCCAGTATCTGAGCCGCTACCCGCACTGGAAAATCGAATATACCGAGAGCACCTCGGCGGCAATGGAAAAAGTGGCGCAGGCTAACTCCCCGGCCGTTGCGGCACTGGGCAGCGAAGCGGGTGGCGCCCTGTATAGCCTGCAGGTGCTGGAGCATTGCCAGGCCAACCAGACGCAGAATATCACGCGCTTCCTCGTCCTGGCGCGCAAAGCGGTGAACGTCTCCGATCAGGTTCCGGCCAAGACCACGCTGTTAATGGCAACCGGTCAGCAGGCGGGCGCCCTGGTGGAAGCCCTGCTGGTATTGCGCAACCACAATCTGATCATGACCAAACTGGAATCCCGTCCGATCCACGGCAATCCCTGGGAAGAGATGTTTTACCTTGATATTCAGGCCAACCTGGAGTCATTGCCCATGCGCAAGGCACTGAAGGAGCTGGCGGAAATCACTCGCTCCATGAAGGTCCTCGGTTGCTACCCCAGCGAAAACGTGGTGCCGGTGGATCCGGTTTAACGTTCGCGGAACGGTAATTTCTTCATCCCTGCCACCGCAACCGGCAGGGTGAAGATGGCGCCTGACAGCGGATACTGAGCCAGCTCATCGTCCTCCATATTTTCCCGGGTTGTGGTGATATAGAGCGTTTTCATATCCGCCCCACCGAAGCAGACCATTGTCGGACAACGAACCGGCATCGGGTAAGTCTCCAGCTCCTCGCCCTGCGGCGAGAAACGGGCAATCCGCCAGCCGTCAAACATCGCGCTCCAGTAACAGCCCTCCACATCGATCGCCGCCCCGTCAGGGATGCCTTCACCCGGCTGGAAACGGCGAAATACCTCGCGTCGGCCAGGCTCACCCTGTTCATCCAGCGGCGTACGGTAGATCACGGCGTTCGGCGTATCAGAGGTATACATCCAGCGCTGGTCGGCGCTAAACGCGAGGCCGTTGGCGCCATGGATATCACACTGGATCACTTTCGGCTTCAGGTCATTATCGACCCGCATCTGCAGCGCACCGTTGTAATCCCCCGGTCCCCAGAAGGTGCCGGCATAAAAACGCCCCTCGCGATCGGTCCCACCATCGTTAAACCGCGCCAGCTCCGGATTGCTCGGATTATCACAGACTTTCCGCCGCAGCAGGCCGTGGGCGTCGGTCAGCCAGATGCCACTGCGTAATGCAACGATAAACCCGCCCTTCTCACGCAGGGAGAAACAGCCGACCTCCTCCGGAAACTGCAGCACCTGGTGTTCGCCGCTGCGGGTATCGTAGCGGTGGATTTCACACTCCATGATATCGGCCCAGTAGAGGGCCTGTTCAGCCTCGCTCCAGGTCGGGCATTCCGGCAGGTATCCGGTGTAGTCAAACAGCGGTTGTGGTTCAGCCATCGTTGTCATCCCTATAAAAAAAGCCAGCGGTCGCTGGCTTTATTGTATACACCTTTTTCGCTTTACTGCCGATTATCGTTAGCCTGACGCAGCAGCGTGCGGCTCTCGCTCTGGAAACGCTGAGCGTAATCGCCAAACCAGTGTTCGACTTTACGGAAGCTGTCGATAAACGCCTGCTTATCGCCCTGCTCCAGCAGGCCAATCGCTTCGCCGAAACGCTGGTAATAGCGCTTAATCAGCGCCAGGTTGTTTTCCGATGACATAATAATGTCGGCGTACAGTTGCGGATCCTGGGCAAACAGGCGCCCCACCATCGCCAGCTCCAGCCGGTAAATAGGTGACGAAAGCGCCAGCAACTGCTCAAGACGCACGTTCTCTTCCGCCAGGTGCAGGCCATAGGCGAAAGTGGCAAAGTGGCGCAGCGCCTGAATAAACGCCATGTTCTGATCGTGCTCAACGGCGCTGATGCGGTGCAGCCGCGCGCCCCACACCTGAATCTGCTCGAGGAACCACTGATACGCTTCCGGCTGGCGGCCATCACAATAGACCACCACCTGCTTCGCCAGGCTGCCGCTGTCCGGACCGAACATCGGGTGCAGGCCAAGAACCGGACCTTGATGCGCGGCCAGCATCGCCTGCAGCGGCTCCGCTTTCACCGAGGCAAGGTCGATCAGAATGCAATCCGCTGGCAGCGGCGGCAGCCTGCCGATCGTCTCCACGGTGGTGTGAATCGGTACGCTGACGATGACCATGCCGGCATCGGCGACGATATCCGCCGCCCGCGCCCAATCCTCTTTTTCCAGAATACGCACCTGGTAGCCGGACAGCGTTAACATCTTCTCAAACAGACGCCCCATCTGCCCGCCGCCGCCGACGATGACCACCGGCCGCAGATTCGGGTGCAGGGTTTTGAAGCCTTTGTCGTTTTCGCTGGAATAGGATTCCCGCATCACGCGACGCAGAACATCCTCGATCAGATCCGGCGGTACGCCGAGCGCAGCCGCCTCTTCACGCCGGGAGGCGAGCATCGCCGCCTCGCGCTCCGGGACGTAAATCGGTAGGCCATACTGGCTCTTCACCTCGCCGACTTCGGCCACCAGTTCCAGACGCTTAGCCAGCAGGCTAAGCAACGCTTTATCTACTTCATCAATTTGATCGCGTAACGCGGTCAGTTCAGCAACCATACTTTCCTCTTACACCAAACGGGCCGCCAGATGGCCGCGGAGATCCTTATCCAGTTCACGCAGCAGCGCATCAGTGCTTTCCCAGCTGATGCAGGCATCAGTCACCGAGACGCCGTATTTCATCGCCTCACGCGGCTGTTCAGAGGACTGATTGCCTTCGTGGATATTACTCTCGATCATCAGGCCGATAATGGAGCGATTGCCATCTTTGATCTGCGCGACAACGGATTCAGCCACGGCTGGCTGGCGGCGGAAATCTTTATTGGAGTTCCCATGACTGCAATCTACCATCAGCGACGGTTTCAGTCCCGCCTGCGCCATCTCTTTTTCGCATTTCGCCACATCTTCCGGACCGTAGTTCGGCGCCTTGCCGCCGCGCAGGATCACATGGCCATTCGGATTACCCTGCGTTTGCAACAGGCAGACCTGCCCGGCCTGGTTGATGCCGACGAAACGGTGCGGCATTGCCGCGGCACGCATCGCGTTGATGGCCGTCGCCAGGCTACCGTCGGTACCGTTTTTAAAGCCGACCGGCATCGACAGGCCGGAGGCCATTTCGCGGTGCGTTTGTGATTCCGTGGTACGTGCGCCGATGGCTGACCAGCTGAACAGATCGCCAAGGTACTGCGGACTGTTCGGATCCAGCGCTTCCGTCGCCAGCGGCAGTCCCATGTTCACGAGCTCGACCAGCAGACGACGCGCAATCTTCAGGCCGCCTTCAACATCAAACGAACCATCCATGTGCGGATCGTTAATCAGCCCCTTCCAGCCCACGGTGGTACGGGGTTTTTCAAAGTAGACGCGCATCACCAGGTAGAGGCTATCGCTGACCTCTGCGGCAAGGGCTTTAAACCGACGAGCATATTCAATCGCAGCTTCCGGATCGTGAATCGAGCAAGGACCGCAAACCACCAGCAGGCGCGGATCGCGGCCAGCGATGATATCGGAGATGGTCTCACGGGCATGCGCAATCTGCGCTTCCTGTTCAACGCTCAGCGGGAATTCCGCCTTCAGTTGCTCCGGGGTCATTAACACATGTTCGTCGGTAATATGTACGTTATTCAGCGCGTCTTTTTGCATGATTGCGATCCTGTGTAGCTCGTTTGCGATAAAGGTTGCCTCAGCGGGCATGACGTAACGATACCACACAAAGTAAAGAATTCAATCCATATTACGTAAATTTTACTTTACACCAATAAATTAATTGGCACTTAACCCGGCAATAAACGTACAATAATGTTTACATCACCCTAAATCACACCAAACTTGCGCACTATCGCTATGGCTATTACGAAAAATCCTGGTGAGATTTGTCCCAAAGCAAAGGGCGCATGTAATGACGGGTTTTGTTAACAGTGGTATTCTGCGCCGGGCATCGGCAGCGGTATTTCCCGCGCTATGGCGAATTTGACGGAAGCGTTAATGACAGTATTACACCGTCTTTTATTGACTGTATTTTTTCTCATCGCGGTATCTCCTGTTTTTGCTGCCGGACCTTCAGAACATGTTCGCGCTATTGTTTCCGGGATCGTGACCTACACCCGTTGGCCGGCATTAACAGGGGCGCCGAAGCTGTGCATTTTTGCCTCATCACGCTTCACCCATAGCCTGGCTCATGAAGATCCGGATGCCTTGCCCTATCAACCGGTGATAGTACGTAATAGTGAAGAAGCGTTAAAAACGACCTGCGATGGTTTTTATTTTGGCAGCGAATCACCGACCCAACAGTCGGAATTAACTCGCCGCTATGGCCCGAAGCCGCTTTTACTCATCGCAGAACAAAATACGGATTGCTCCATTGGTAGCGCGTTTTGCCTGATCATCAACGACGACAGGGTCCGCTTCTCCGTTAATCTGGACGTTCTGACGCACAGCGGGGTCCGGGTTAACCCGGACGTCCTGATGCTTGCCCGGAAAAAACCACATGAATAAGGACTTTTCACAGACCGCGCGCCCGACATTTAAACGCGCGCTTCGTCGAATTAGCGTGATAAGCGTGGTGATCTCCATGACGCTGGTCTGGCTGCTGCTAAGCACAGCCTCAATCTTCACGCTCAAGCAGTACGCGCAGAAAAATCTAGAGCTCACTGCCGCGACCATGGGTCGCAGCCTTGAAGCCGCCCTGGTATTTGGCGACAGCGCGGCGGCAGAAGACACCCTCGCTTCACTGGGGAAGCAAGGACAGATTTCCCAGGCCATTGTACTCAATGGCCAGAAGCAGCACTTCGCCGCGTGGCGCCACGAACCGCTGGCCAACAAAGAGCAAGTGAGCGGGCTTGTCAGTAAATGGCTGTTTCCGGAGCCCACGGTGCAGCCCATCTGGCACCAGGGCAAACAGATCGGCGAGCTGCAGCTGACTGCTCTCGATAAGCTGATCAGCCACTTTCTTGGGATCTCGATTCTGGTACTGACCGGCAGCATTCTGCTCGCCTCGTTTATCGCCCTGCTGCTGACTCACTCTCTGCACCGGGGGATCGTTGCCGCGCTGCAGAGCATCACCGAAGTTGTGCACGATATTCGCGAAAATCGCCATTTCTCGCGTCGGGTGCCCGAGGAGCGTATTGAGGAGTTCCATCTTTTCGCTCAGGACTTTAACAGTCTGCTAGGGGAGATGGAGGACTGGCAGCGGCAGCTGCAGGCCAAAAACGCCCAGCTGTTACGTAGCTCGCTACACGACCCGCTGACCGGCCTGGCTAACCGCGCTGCCTTTCACAACGCGCTCGCCGAACTGATGAAGAACGAGGTGGGCCATCAGACCTCGGCGTTACTGTTTCTTGACGGTGATAACTTCAAGCTGATCAATGACAACTGGGGACACGCGGCGGGCGATAAAGTGCTGACGGAGGTCGCCAGCCGCCTGATGGCCTTCGCCGGCAAACGCCATCTGGCGTGGCGCCTTGGCGGCGATGAGTTTGCCGTTCTGCTGCGCGAGGTGCGCTCGGAAGCCGAAGTGCAGGCCCTGTGCCAGGCGCTGTCCGAACAATTTCTTCCGCCATTCAACCTGCACAATGGCCATAGCGCCACGCTCTCGTTGAGCGTCGGTTATGCTCTGGCGTGGGAGCACGCCACCGCGGAATCACTGCAAGAACTTGCCGATCAGAATATGTATCGGATGAAAAACCAACGTATCCAGCAGACGCTGAAATAATAAAGGACTCATTATGCTCAGGAAATATTTCGCTCCCGCCCTGATGGCGGCGGCGCTTTTGACAGGTTGCCAGGCTCCTCAGGGAAAATTTACCCCCGAGCAGGTGGCGGCGATGAAATCTTACGGCTTCACTGAAAGCAATGGCGATTGGTCCCTGGGCTTATCCGATAGCATCCTGTTTGACAAGAATGACTACCGACTACGTCCCGACAGCCGCCAGCAGATCACCACGATGGCCTCGCGGCTGGCGGCGACCGGGATCACCCATAGCCGTCTTGAAGGCCACACCGATAATTACGGTGAGGATAGCTATAACGAAGCCCTGTCGCTTAAGCGCGCCAATAGCGTGGCCGATGCCTGGGCGGAAGGCGCCCATGTCCCGCGCAGTCATTTAGTCACCCGCGGCCTTGGCAAGAAATACCCGATTGCCAGCAACGACACGGCGGCCGGGCGCGCTGAAAACCGCCGGGTCACGGTGGTCATCAGCACGCCGTAAGCCTTCGCTTAATCGCTGGACTTCGCCATCCTCATTGCCGTTGCCGCGCGCCAGCGCAGGTAGTCAACGGCAATGAACAGCACCAGACTTGCCCCCATCAACGGCATGGCCAGCCCCAGGACTAATGCTATCCCCAGCACCAGCCCACGGGCAGGCCAGACGAGTGACAACCACGCCTGCAGCAGCGAATGCGCCGGATCCCAGACCGCCTGAGGCGGACGACGGATCCACCACAGCCGATACCCCACCCCGATAGTGACGCACAGCGCGCAGCCGAACCCCACCAGCAGCAGCTGATTCGCCAAACCAAAGAGGATCCCCATGTGGAAATCGACGCCCCAGCGGGTCAGCTTCGCCATCAGCGGGAAGTCGGCGAACCGGGTGCGATCCACCACCTGCATCGTGGCGCCATCGATCGCCACCGCGTCCACCTGCGTCGGCCAGCGGCGGTCTATCTCATTCACCGTCCAGGCACGTTCCTTCGAAACCGGCGGACGGATCTCCAGCCGGCTGGCGTTCAGCCCCGCCTGACGGGCCACCGCCATTGCCTGGTCAAACTGCGCTGGCTGCAGCGCTGACTGATGCTGCATGGCCATCCCGTCCATATGATGCCCGGCGTGGGGATCGTGCGCCATCGGCGCCTCACCGTGCAGCAGGGTATTCACCTGAGGCGTCCACCAGCCGAAAGCCGCCCGCATTTTATCCACATTACCGCCGGCCCATTGCGACCAGGTCAGACCGGTGGCGGAGAAGAGCAGCATGCCCAGCAGTAAGCCCCAGCCCAGTGTCACGTGCAACCGACGATGATTCTGCAGGGCGTTATTGATCCGCCGTTTTGGACGCGTCATCGCCCACAGGGCAATTCCCCCCAGCGCGGCGACCCACATCCATGAGGCAGCCAGTTCGCTGTAGAGTCGCCCGCTGTCGCCCAGCAGCAGCGAACGATGCGCATAATCAATCCACTGGCGCAGCGGCAGGATGCCGCTGGTACCGTAGACCGTCATATCGCCCTTCACCCGTAGCGAGATCGGATCGACAAAGATGGCCCGGGATTCTGACTCGCCCAGGCTCGGGTCAACAAACATAATCCGGGTGGTCTCCCCCATCGCGGGGGCCGGCCGCACCGCCAGCAGCCGCAGATTACCCTGGGTCGCTTCTTCCGCCACCGCAATCTGGGCGCTGAGCGGCTGCGGGGTCCCGTCGGCAAGGCCATGCAGCGCGTCGTGATAGAGCCAGTTTTCCAGCTGCGGCGTCGCCACGTACAACGTGCCGGTCAGGGCAGCGACAAAGATAAACGGCCCGATAAACAGTCCGATGTAAAAATGGAGGCGACGCAGCAGGTTTAACCATGCCGCGCGCGAGGTGCAGGTTGTCATACTCTTCCTTTTTTAAAGCAAAAGAGGTCATTGCGCGGTGCGCAGATTGATTTTTATTAAAGGGAAAAAGCAGACAGCCGCGGCGGGGCGCGGGTTTCAGGGTAGAGCCAGGGAAAGTAGTGCCAGTGTTTTAATACCGGGCGAGAAGCCGGCAGGCGAATGCGCCGCAGGAGCATGGCGACGAACAGCGCCAGCGCGAAAAGCAGTCCCGGGACATGGGCTAACAGCACGCAATAGCCACACGCCTCGGCATGGTCCAGCGGCAGTTCGTGTCCGGTATGCGTGGCGCCGTCTGTGCTATGCATCATCGCCATCTCGTGCCCGGGCATTTGCGCTATGCTCGCGGACGAGCTGTCCATCATCATGGCGTGGTACATGCCGGGCATGGCGCTCATGGGGTCTTTTTGCAGGGAGATGGAAATCAGGGGAGCCACGACGATCAGCAGGATCGCCAACAGCGCCAGCCAGGCGGCTCGCCGTTTAGGTGTCGTTTGCTGGAAACTGTTGCTGACCACCGCCCCTCCGAAATGAGGCCGTATTGTAAATGATTTACATCACGATGGTTACAACAAAGATAAAAAAAGGGCCAGCCATTTGGCCAGCCCTTCTGTCAGGATGTCGCGAAAGCGAATCTTAGTTAAGACGCTCTTTGATACGAGCAGACTTACCAGTGCGCTCACGCAGGTAGTACAGTTTAGCTTTACGTACAGCACCACGACGTTTAACAGCAATGCTGTCAACTACCGGAGAGTGAGTCTGGAAGACACGCTCAACGCCTTCGCCGTTGGAAATTTTGCGAACAGTGAATGCAGAGTGCAGACCGCGGTTACGAATAGCGATAACCACGCCCTCGAATGCCTGCAGACGTTTTTTGGAACCTTCAACAACCCATACTTTCACTTCCACGGTATCACCCGGACGGAAGGAAGGTACGTCCTGCTTCATCTGTTCTTGTTCAAGTTGCTTAATAATGTTGCTCATAATTTAATCTCTTATCCTGGGTAAACTGATATTGGGGGCTCACGCCTGCCCATCATGTTTATGCTGCTGTTGCGCGTGTTCGCTTTTGAACTGCGCCAGCAACTTTGCTTGCTCTTCAGTCAGAGCCAGGTTTTCCAGAAGTTCAGGTCTTCTAAGCCAGGTGCGGCCCAGCGACTGCTTCAGACGCCAGCGACGTATCTCAGCATGGTTTCCCGACAGCAATACTGGCGGTACCTCCATCTCTTCTAACACTTCAGGACGGGTATAGTGCGGGCAATCCAGCAACCCATCAGCAAAGGAATCTTCCGTTGCCGAAGCTTCATGGCCCAGTACTCCCGGAATGAACCGGGAAACGGAGTCAATCAGCGTCATTGCCGGTAACTCACCACCGCTGAGAACGTAATCGCCGATTGACCATTCTTCGTCAATTTCGGTTTGGATTACGCGCTCGTCTATCCCTTCGTAGCGACCGCACACCAGAATCAGTTTCTGATTCGTTGCCAGTTCGCTGACGCCCGCTTGATCAAGCTTGCGTCCCTGAGGTGACAGATAAATCACCTTCGCGCCTTCACCTGCCGCGGCTTTTGCTGCATGAATAGCATCCCGTAAAGGTTGCACCATCATTAGCATCCCCGGTCCGCCGCCGTAAGGACGATCGTCCACGGTACGGTGCCGGTCATGAGCGAAGTCGCGAGGACTCCAGCTTTCGATGCTCAGCAGGCCATTTTTTACTGCCCGGCCAGTTACCCCGTAATCGGTAATTGCGCGGAACATTTCAGGAAACAGGCTAATTATGCCAATCCACATAGCGCCGTCTTTTACCGTTTATCCGGAGAATTTAAAAACCAGGATCCCAATCTACTTCGATAGTACGCGTAGTGAGATCGACTTTCTTGATAACCTGCCCATCGAGGAACGGAACCAACCGCTCCTTGATGCCAAATGCATCTTTCAGGTTTGCCTTGATGACGAGTACGTCATTAGACCCGGTTTCCATCATATCGATGACTTTACCGAGGCTATAGCCTTCCGTCGTAACTACCTGGCAGCCCATCAGGTCTTTCCAGTAGTAGTCACCCTCTTCCAGCTCCGGCAACTGCGATGAATCCACGATAATTTCGCAATTAGTCAGTAGATTCGCGGCATCACGATCGTCAACGCCTTTCAGCTTGATGATGATGTCCTGATTGTGGTGGCGCCAGCCTTCCAGCTCAACAACCTGCCACTGACCCGCCTTCTGGATTAACCAGGGCTGATAGTCAAAAATGCTTTCGGCGTCTTCGGTGGAGGAAAACACTCTGAGCCAACCACGGATACCGTAGGAAGAACCCATTTTCCCCAATACGATCGGATCAACAGGTGCTTGTGCGGTGTGTTGCTTGCTCATCATGACCACCGTGACAGATTAAGCTGCTTTGTTAGCGGCTTTGATCAGCGCGGCAACGCGATCGGAAACAGTAGCGCCCAGGCCAACCCAGTGAGCGATACGATCCAGATCCAGGCGAGTTTCTTCTTCCGCGCCGCTAGCGATCGGGTTGAAGAAACCAACGCGCTCGATGAAGCGACCGTTGCGTGCATTACGGCTGTCGGTGACAACAACCTGGTAGAACGGACGCTTTTTAGCGCCGTGACGTGCTAAACGAATAGTTACCATAACATCCTCTTGTGTGAATAAAACAACCGGGCCCCATCGAGGAACGGAGCCCGGTGTCATATTAAAAGCCCGAAAATTTTACTGATTTCTGGGAAAAATGCAATCAGCATCTTGGTACTGAGCATTAAACAAGGGATAGAAGGCGTATATCGGTGCAGCTAGTTTAGTTCCGGCGTGCGCGCAGAAAGCGGAGCGTACACGTAGTACGTGAGCATTTCGAGCACACCCCGGAGCTAAAATGGCAAACAAGATAGCCTTATACCCTTGTTTTTAGCGGCCCGGGAAACCTGGCGGCATCATCCCTTTCATCCCGCGCATCATCTTCATCATGCCGCCTTTCGACTTCATCTTCTTCATCATGCGCTGCATGTCGTCGAACTGCTTCAGCAGACGGTTCACATCCTGCACCTGCATCCCGCAGCCAGCGGCGATACGGCGCTTACGTGAGCCTTTGATGATTTCCGGCTTGGCGCGCTCTTTCAGGGTCATCGAGTTGATGATGGCTTCCATACGCACCAGCACTTTGTCGTCCATCTGCGCTTTTACGTTGTCCGGGATCTGGCCCATACCCGGTAGCTTGCCCATCAGGCTGGCCATGCCGCCCATGTTTTTCATCTGACGCAGCTGCTCAAGGAAGTCGGTCAGATCGAAACCGTCGCCTTTCTTCAGCTTAGAGGCCAGCTTCTCGGCCTGCGCGCGGTCAACTTTGCTCTCGATATCTTCGATCAGCGACAGCACGTCGCCCATGCCGAGGATACGGGAAGCGACGCGGTCCGGATGGAACGGCTCCAGCGCTTCGGTTTTCTCGCCGACGCCGAGGAATTTAATCGGCTTGCCGGTAATATGGCGAATCGACAGCGCCGCGCCGCCGCGGGCGTCGCCGTCCACTTTGGTCAGCACCACGCCAGTCAGCGGCAGCGCTTCGTTAAAGGCCTTCGCGGTATTCGCCGCATCCTGACCGGTCATCGCATCGACGACGAACAGGGTTTCAACCGGGTTAATGGCGGCGTGGACGTGCTTGATTTCGTCCATCATCGCTTCGTCAACGTGCAGACGACCGGCGGTATCCACCAGCAGCACGTCGTAGAATTTGAGTTTCGCTTCTTTCAGCGCCGCATTGACGATATCCACCGGCTTCTGGCCGACGTCAGACGGGAAGAAATCGACGCCGACCTGCTCGGCCAGGGTTTCCAGCTGTTTAATCGCCGCCGGACGGTAAACGTCCGCGGAGACCACCAGCACTTTCTTCTTGTGCTTCTCGCGCAGGAATTTCCCCAGCTTACCGACGCTGGTCGTTTTACCGGCGCCCTGCAGACCCGCCATCAGCACCACCGCCGGCGGCTGCGCCGCCAGGTCGAGCGTCTGGTTCTCTTCGCCCATCGCCGCCACCAGCTCGTTGCGGACGATTTTGACGAACTCCTGACCCGGGGTCAGGCTTTTATTGACTTCATGGCCGACCGCGCTCTCTTTCACGCGGCTGATGAAATCACGTACCACCGGAAGCGCAACGTCCGCTTCCAGCAGCGCCATGCGCACTTCGCGCAGGGTGTCTTTAATATTGTCTTCTGTAAGGCGTCCGCGGCCGCTAATGTTGCGCAGCGTACGCGACAAACGATCGGTTAAATTATCAAACATTGTCTCTCGCCTGAGGTGGAAACGGTCGGTCGCCGCAGCGACACACAAAACGAATGTGGCGGAGTATAACACGACATCAATCTGAATGTGCTGCAACGGTTGGAGCAGAGGCCTGCTGACGTTATACTGCTTCTCTTTCTTATTTAGCCAACAGCCGACACCTATGCCTGTTTTTGCTCTACTCGCCCTTGTCGCCTACTCCATCAGCCTGGCGCTGATTATCCCCGGCTTGCTGCAAAAAAACAGCAGCTGGCGGCGTATGGCGATTTTATCTGCGACTATCGCGTTGATCTGCCATGCTTTTGCGCTGGAAGCACGGATATTCCCCGGCGGCGAGAGCGGGCAAAACCTCAGCTTACTGAACGTCGGGTCGCTGGTCAGCCTGATGATCTGTACGGTGATGACTATCGTGGCCTCGCGCAATCGCGGCTGGCTGCTGCTGCCTATTGTCTATGCCTTCGCGCTAATCAATCTGGCCTTCGCCACTTTCGTGCCTAACGAATATATCACTCACCTGGAAACCACCCCGGGGATGCTGGTGCATATCGGTCTGTCGCTCTTCTCGTACGCCACGCTGATCATTGCCGCGCTGTATGCGCTGCAGCTGGCGTGGATCGACTACCAGTTAAAGAACAAAAAGCTAGCCTTCAGTAGCGAAATGCCGCCGCTGATGAGCATTGAGCGCAAAATGTTTCACATCACCCAGGTCGGCGTGGTGCTGCTGACCCTGACCCTGTGCAGCGGCCTGTTCTATATGCACAATCTGTTCAGCAGCGAAAACATTGATAAAGCGGTGCTGTCGATTATTGCGTGGTTCGTCTATATCGTCCTGCTGTGGGGCCACTATCATGAAGGATGGCGCGGACGTCGCGTGGTCTGGTTCAGCGTCGCTGGCGCCGGTCTGCTGACGCTGGCCTATTTTGGTAGCCGCGTGCTGCAGCAGTTCGTGAGCTAAGTCTTTTAAGGAATCCTACGTGGAACATATCTCCACCACCACGCTGATCATAACGCTGATCGTCATGGTGATTATCTCTGCCTATTTCTCCGGCTCCGAAACCGGCATGATGACGCTGAACCGCTACCGGCTGCGTCATATGGCGAAACAAGGCAACCGCCAGGCTAAGCGCGTGGAGAAGCTGCTGCGCAAGCCGGACCGCCTGATTAGCCTCGTGCTCATCGGCAATAACCTCGTCAACATTCTCGCCTCGGCGCTGGGCACCATCGTCGGCATGCGCCTGTACGGCGACGCCGGCGTCGCGATCGCCACCGGCGTGCTCACCTTTGTGGTGCTGGTATTTGCCGAGGTGCTGCCGAAGACCATCGCCGCCCTCTATCCGGAAAAGGTCGCCTACCCCAGCAGCTTCCTGCTGGCGCCGCTGCAGGTGCTGATGATGCCGCTGGTGTGGTTGCTGAATACCATCACCCGCATGTTAATGCGCATGATGGGCATCCGCACCGATACCGTCATCAGTAGCGCTCTGAGCAAAGATGAACTGCGCACGATTGTGAATGAATCCCGTTCACAAATCTCACGGCGCAACCAGGATATGCTGCTGTCGGTCCTGGATCTGGAAAAAGTCAGCGTTAACGACATCATGGTGCCGCGCAATGAGATTGTCGGCATCGACATCAATGATGACTGGAAATCTATCGTCCGCCAGCTGACCCACTCGCCGCATGGCCGCATCGTGCTCTACCGCGATTCACTGGACGATGCCATCAGCATGCTGCGTGTTCGCGAAGCCTACCGTCTGATGACGGAGAAGAAAGAGTTCACAAAAGAGATCATGCTGCGGGCGGCAGATGAGATCTACTTTGTTCCGGAAGGGACGCCGCTCAGCACCCAGCTGGTGAAATTTCAGCGCAATAAAAAGAAAGTCGGTCTGGTGGTCGATGAATACGGCGATATTCAGGGGCTGGTCACCGTCGAAGATATTCTTGAAGAGATTGTCGGCGACTTCACCACCTCTATGTCACCCACCCTGGCGGAGGAAGTGACCCCGCTTAACGACGGCACGGTGATTATCGACGGCAGCGCCAACGTTCGCGAGATCAATAAAGCCTTCAACTGGCATCTGCCGGAAGATGAAGCGCGCACCGTCAACGGTATCATCCTCGAGGCGCTGGAAGAGATCCCGGTCCCGGGCACCCGCGTGCGCATTGAGCAGTACGATATAGATATCCTCGACGTGCAGGACAACATGATTAAACAGGTGAAAGTGATGCCGGTGAAATCATTACGCGAGAGCGTCGCGGAGTAGCGCGAGCGAAGGAATTAACATCACGGTGGGCTGCGGCCCGCCGTTTTTTTTTATCTCACGCCGGGAGTGGTGGCATAAAAAAACGGCCGCCCGCGGGCAGCCGTTGAGCAATGCAGCAGACGTTATTTCGCTTTCGCTACCGTCACCATCGCGGCGCGAATAGTACGGCCGTTCAGGGTATAACCTTTCTGCATCACGGCCAGCACGTTGCCCGCCGCCACGTCTTCAGATTCGACCATCGCAATGGCCTGGTGGACGTTAGGATCCAGCGGAACGTTGGTGTCGGCGATCACTTCCACGCCGAACTTACGCACCACGTCCAGCATGGATTTCAGGGTCAGTTCGATCCCTTCCACCATCGGCGCCAGGTCCGGATTAGCCTTGTCGGCCACTTCCAGCGCGCGGTCCAGGCTGTCGATCACCGGCAGCAGTTCATTGACGAATTTTTCCAGCGCGAATTTGTGCGCTTTCTCGATATCCTGCTCGGTACGACGACGCAGGTTATCTTCGTCGGCTTTGGCACGCAGCATCACTTCACGTTCACGTTTCTGCGCTTCAGCCAGCTGGGCTTCCAGATTCGCAATTTTTTCATCGCGCGGATCCACCTGCTCAGCCGAAACTTCAGGCTCTACTGCCTCAACGTCGTCGTGCTGCTCCGTGATAATTTCTTCCGGGGCTTGCCCCTCAGGCGTTTTCTGTTCTTTACTACTCATGAATTTCTCCGCGTTTTTTTCGCATTCATCTCGCTAACTTCGCTTATTATGGGGATCAGTTTCCGGGTTTCAAGGGAAGCGGACAGATTGTCACTATTTCATTTAACGCAAGGACATCCAGATCATGAAGAACCATTTCAAGTGTATCGGCATTGTGGGACATCCTCGTCACCCCACCGCCCTGACCACACATGAAATGCTCTGGCGCTGGCTGTGCAGCAAAGGGTATGAAGTGCTGGTTGAACAGCAGATCGCCCATGAACTTCAGCTCAGCAACGTGAAAACCGGCACGCTGGCGGAGATTGGTCAACAGGCCGACCTCGCGGTGGTGGTGGGCGGCGACGGCAATATGCTCGGCGCGGCGCGGACCCTGGCCCGGTATGACATTAACGTCATCGGCATTAACCGCGGCAACCTCGGCTTTCTCACCGACCTTGACCCGGACAACGCCCTGCAGCAGCTCGCCGACGTGCTGGAAGGCCACTATATCGCCGAGAAACGCTTTCTGCTGGAGGCCCAGGTGTGCCAGCAGGATTGCCAGAAACGCATCAGCACCGCCATCAACGAAGTGGTGCTGCACCCGGGCAAAGTGGCGCATATGATTGAGTTCGAAGTCTATATCGACGAAGTCTTTGCGTTCTCTCAGCGATCCGATGGCCTGATAATCTCCACCCCGACCGGCTCCACGGCCTATTCGCTGTCGGCCGGCGGCCCGATCCTCACGCCGTCGCTGGACGCCATCACCCTGGTGCCGATGTTCCCGCACACCCTTTCAGCGCGACCGCTGGTGATCAACGGCGACAGCACCATCCGTCTGCGCTTCTCGCATCGCTGCAGCGATCTGGAGATCAGCTGCGACAGCCAGATTGCCCTGCCGATCCAGGATGGCGAAGACGTTCTCATTCGCCGCTGTGATTATCACCTCAATCTTATTCACCCTAAAGATTACAGCTATTTCAATACATTAAGCACCAAGCTCGGCTGGTCGAAAAAATTGTTCTGATTTACATCGCTGCCTCTTTACTGGATAAAAAACCAGTCTATACTGTACGAAAACACAGTATTGGTTTTTCATACAGGAAGGCAGCTATGTTGGCGCAACTCACCATCAGTAATTTTGCTATCGTTCGTGAACTGGAAATTGATTTCCACAGCGGCATGACCGCTATCACCGGGGAAACCGGCGCCGGGAAATCCATTGCCATCGACGCGCTGGGGCTGTGCCTCGGCGGCAGAGCGGAAGCCGACATGGTGCGTCGCGGCGCCACCCGTGCCGACCTGTGCGCGCGCTTCGCGCTGAAAGATACCCCGGCCGCCCAGCGCTGGCTGGAAGAGAACCAACTGGAGAGCGGGCGTGAGTGTTTACTTCGCCGGGTGATCAGCGCTGACGGCCGCTCGCGCGGCTTCATCAACGGCACAGTCGTCCCGCTCTCGCAACTGCGCGAGCTGGGCCAGCTGCTGATCCAGATCCACGGCCAGCATGCGCACCAGCTGTTAACCAAACCCGAACACCAGAAAACGCTACTCGACGGCTATACCGGTGAGTATGCGCTTACTCAGCGTATGGCCGAGCATTACCGTCAGTGGCACCAGAGTTGCCGCGAGCTGGCTCAACACCAGCAGCAGAGCCAGGAGCGGGCCGCCCGCGCCGATCTACTGCAGTATCAGCTTAAAGAGCTGAACGAATTTAACCCGCTGGCGGGCGAGTTTGAGCAGATTGACGAAGAGTACAAGCGCCTGGCCAACAGCGGGCAGTTGCTCAGCACCTGCCAGCACGCCCTGACGGTACTGGCGGACGGCGAAGAGGCCAATCTCCAGAGCCAGCTTTATACCGCGAAGCAACTGGTCAGCGAGCTGGTGGGTATGGACAGCAAGCTTTCCGGCGTGCTGGATATGCTGGAAGAGGCAGCCATTCAGCTCAGCGAGGCCAGCGACGAGCTGCGCCACTATCACGACCGTCTGGATCTCGATCCGAACCGTCTGTTCGAACTTGAGCAGCGTATTTCCCGGCAAATCGCGCTGGCGCGTAAACATCAGGTGATGCCGGAAGAGCTGCCGGCGGTTTATCAGGCGATGCTGGAAGAGCAGCGCCTGCTGGACGACAGCGCCGGCTCGCTGGAATCCCTCAGCCAGCAGGTGGTCGAACATCATCAGCTGGCGCTGGAGACTGCACGTCAGCTGCACGCCCTGCGCCAGGCCAGCGCCGACGAGCTGACCCAGCTTATCACCGAGAGTATGCACTCACTTTCGATGCCGCACGGGGTCTTTGCGATTGAGGTCGCTTTCGATGAACGCCATCTGACCGCCGACGGCGCCGACCATATTGAGTTCCGTGTCACCACTAACCCGGGTCAGCCGCTGCAGCCGATCGCCAAAGTGGCCTCCGGCGGCGAACTGTCGCGCATTGCGCTGGCGATTCAGGTGATCACCGCGCGTAAAATGGAAACCCCGGCGCTAATCTTCGACGAAGTGGACGTCGGCATCAGCGGCCCGACCGCCGCCGTGGTCGGCAAGCTGCTGCGCCAGCTGGGCGAGTCCACGCAGGTGATGTGTGTGACCCACCTGCCGCAGGTTGCGGGCTGCGGCCACCATCATTTCTTTGTCTGCAAAGAGACCGATGGCGAGATGACCGAAACCCATATGCAGCCGCTGGATAAGCGCGCTCGTCTGCAGGAGCTGGCTCGTCTGCTGGGCGGCAGCGAGGTCACGCGCAACACCCTGGCGAACGCGAAAGAGTTGCTTGCGGCGTAAACTTTTTGATTTTCACAGGGTCATAGTGAACAGCAAATTGCCTGCTGACCTGCAGCCGGAGGTTTCCATCGGCGCGAAGGTCTATTATTATCGGCATATTACAGATGAGCCACGTACTGCTCGGGCCCAAAAAGGAATCAAATCACTATGCGCTGTAAAACGCTGACTGCTGCCGCAGCGGTTCTTCTTATGTTGACCGCAGGCTGTTCTACTCTGGAACGAGTGGTTTACCGTCCTGACATCAACCAGGGTAACTATCTGGCACCTAACGATGTAGCAAAAATTCGTGTCGGTATGACGCAACAGCAGGTTGCTTATGCTCTCGGAACGCCAATGATGTCGGATCCGTTCGGCACCAACACCTGGTTCTATGTATTCCGTCAGGAGCCGGGCCACGAGAAAGTGACTCAGCAGACCCTGACCCTGACGTTCAACAGCGGCGGCGTGTTAACTAACATTGATAACAAGCCCGCGCTGACCAGTCAGTAAGGCCCGGAAAAGCAAAAAGCGCTCGATGAGCGCTTTTTTTATGGCTGATAGCCGGTCTGCTGCTGTGGGTTACTTCGCAGCGCTTTTCTCTGCCCGCTGGCGACGCAGCTCTTTCGGGTCTGCGATCAGCGGGCGATAGATTTCGACCCGGTCGCCGTCGTGAACTTCGTCATGCAGCTTAACCGGACGACTGTAGATACCCAGCTTGTTCTTCGCCAAATCGATGTCATCACGCAGGGCCAGTAGCCCGCTGGCGATAATCGCCTGCTCGACCGTCGCTCCCTCATCCAGGGTGACTCGCTGCAGATACTGCTTTTCAGGCAGCGCGTAGGCAACCTCAACACGAATATTAGCTGGCACTGTAGACCTCTTTGGCGCGCGAAGTGAACGCCTGCACCATGTTGGCGGCCAGTTCCTTGAAGACCCGACCAAAGGCCATCTCAATCAGCTTATTGGTAAATTCAAAATCGAGATGGAACTCGATTTTGCACGCCTCGGGACTCAGCGGAATAAACTTCCAGCCGCCAATCAGCTTCTTGAACGGGCCATCCACCAGGCTCATCAAAATGCTCTGGTTACTGGTCAGTGTATTCCGGGTCGTGAAGGTCTTACTGATGCCGGCTTTGGACACATCAACCGCCGCCGTCATTTGCGTCGGCCCGAATTCCAGCACGCGGCTACCGGTGCAGCCTGGCAGAAAATCAGGATAGGACTTCACATCGTTTACCAGTTGATACATCTGTTCCGCGCTGAAAGGCACCAGCGCAGTACGGCTAATCTGAGGCATAGCAGGTTCCACATTTAAACACAGTGCAAATAATATCATTTATCTGCTGCTAAAAAAAACGCTGTGCCGCAACTCGTGCTAAGATGCGCAGTACACCTCGCAGGATGCGATCGAGGTAACTGTGTATAAGACGATGACTTCAGGACATTATGACTAAGAAAAAAGCCCACAAACCTGGATCAGCCACCATTGCGCTGAATAAACGCGCCCGTCACGAATACTTTATCGAAGATGAATACGAGGCTGGTCTCGCCCTGCAGGGCTGGGAAGTCAAATCCCTGCGTGCAGGCAAAGCCAACATCGGCGATAGCTATGTCATCCTGAAGGATGGCGAAGCCTTCCTGTTCGGCGCCAACTTTACGCCCATGGCCGTGGCTTCCACCCACTATGTGTGCGACCCGACGCGCACTCGTAAGCTGCTGCTTAACCAGCGTGAGCTGGACACCCTGTACGGCCGCATTAACCGCGAAGGTTACACCGTTGTCGCCCTGTCGCTGTACTGGAAGAACGCCTGGTGCAAAGTGAAAATCGGCGTCGCCAAAGGTAAGAAACAACACGACAAGCGTACCGATCTGAAAGATCGTGAATGGGCGCTGGATAAGGCGCGTATTATGAAGCACGCCGGACGCTAACCCCCTCCCCGAGGGCCAGCTATCGCTGGCCCTTACGCTATATCCTTGTTGATGCTGCTTTTTCATCCACCCCGTTGAAACAATCCTGCGTAATGGGGCTGGTAACGACATTCACAAATCTGTTATACTTGACCTACACATTGGGGCTGATTCTGGATTCGACGGGATTTGCGAAACCCAAGGTGCATGCCGAGGGGCGGTTGGCCTCGTAAAAAGCCGCAAAAAATAGTCGCAAACGACGAAAACTACGCTTTAGCAGCTTAATACCCTGCTCTGAGCCCTCTCTCCCTAGCTTCCGCTCTTAAGACGGGGATCAAAGAGAGGTCAAACCCAAAAGAGATCGCGTGGATGCCCTGCCTGGGGTTGAAGCGTTAAATCTAATCAGGCTAGTTTGTTAGTGGCGTGTCTGTCCGCAGCTGGCAAGCGAATGTAAAGACTGACTAAGCATGTAGTGCCGAGGATGTAGGAATTTCGGACGCGGGTTCAACTCCCGCCAGCTCCACCAAAATTCTCCATCGGTGATTACCAGAGTCATCCGATGAAGTCCTGAAAGCCCGCACGGCGCAAGCCCTGCGGGCTTTTTTGTGCCTTGAATTTATCCCGCGAAGTCCGAAGAGAACTCATTAAATCCGCACCTTTTAGGCCCATTGATAGGCCCAACGAAAGCTCTGTTGTTTTCGCGCTACCAATTACCCGCCAACCCCCCTCTCAGAATTAGACCTCCCACGACACTCGCACAACCCTTTCACACTCCGGCCGCGTCAGCGGCCAGAGGCAAAGATTTACCCCTTGTCAGAATACGCATCCAGCATGGCAAGGACCGCCCGACGCGCCGCATCGTCTGCGATATTGTCAGGCAGCGCATCAGCCCGCAGAGTGACATAAGCGTCAGCAGCCCTTCGAATGGCAATCCCGACGGAGTGACGATCGTGCGTTGCCAGGGTGGAAGTCAGCAGGCCATCGGGATCAATGCCGAGGGCTTCTATTCGGCGAACACCGCGTTGCGGTAGATTGGCGCGACGGAACAGCATCGGTCCCAGCACTTGTTCCCGGAAGAAAGACAGCATCCCCAGCGCTTCGAAGAGTTCCCCCCTGCCCAGTTTAACCACGGCATAATGCAGCCAGATCCAGGCTCGGGACTCAAACCACTCCGGCGTCATATCCGGCCAGTGCGCGCTAAATTTTGCCAGTTGTCGCTCTAGAGCATCGTTATCTCGGGTAAATAACACGGCAGGCTCTTCAACGCGCTGAGTGAGCATGTCCAGAGTGATAAATTTCAGATCGACATGCAGAAGTTCCGGGCCAAACAGGCAGATCAGCAGGCGAGGCTCACCGACGTGTTCCCCGGTGAAAGCATGTAGCAGATGGCCGAGCGTTCCGGCGAACGCCATACGCTGAGCCATGATTTCGTCATAATAGAAAGGGTCGACCACCACCACGAAATCCAGATCGGAGTATTGATCAAACCCGCCATGGATAAACGAGCCGCCAGCGAGAAGGGAGTGGATCCGCGAATCAGACTGTAATTTAAGCTTCAGTTGCTCTGCAAAACTTCTGTGTAAATCGGGTAGCGTATTAAGCATACTTTTTCCTGTTCACAAAAAAGACAAAGCATTACAGAATATCGAGCGATTCATCAGCAGACCAGATATTTCTGCTGGAACCCTACGCTCCATCGCGAAGCGCTAAATGCAAGCAATACCTCCCTCAGACCACCTCGCTCATCCACTCAGCAAACGCCCGCACGGCGGGAGAGAGAAAGCGCTGGTGCGGATAGAGCAATGTGACGGGTACCGGGGGCGGCTGCCAGTCCGTCAGCACTTCCACCAGCCTCCCCTCCTGCAGGTGGTCAGCAACGATATTCTCCGCCAGCTGCGCCAGCCCGAAGCCCGCCAGGCACATTTTTATATAGAGCCCCGTTTCATTCACCGCGGCGTTGCCGCTGACGGGTACAGAAAAGGTCTCCCCGTGGCGAATGAAGCGGAACTCATCGGCCCGCCTCGCCTGGCCAGAGAAATAATGCACCGCCCGGTGCTGAGAGAGCGCCTCCGGTGACGGCGGCACGCCATATTCCCGAAGATAGTCCGGTGACGCGCAGGTTACCCAGCGAAAGCGGCCCAGAGGGCGGGCCACCAGGCTGGAGTTGTTCAGCTCTCCCGTTCGTATCACGCAGTCGACGCCTTCCTGAATAAGATCGACCTGGCGATCGCTGACGCCGATCATCAGGTAGATATCGGGATAGCGTCGGTAAAAGTCCGGCAGATGCGGCATGACGATGAAATGCGCGATGCCCGCGGGCATATCAACCCGCAGGCGCCCCTGAGGCCGCGCGACAGACTCGCTCAGGGTGGATTCACTATGTTCGATGAGGGCGAGAATTTCCCGGCACTGCGCCAGATACTGCAGCCCTTCAGGGGTAAGGCTCACCCGCCTTGTGGTCCGATTCAGCAGCCGCACCTTCAGGTATTTCTCAAGGTTTTTAATGGTACTGGTGACAGTGGAGGCGGGCAGGGAAAGGTTTTCCGCGGCACGCACGAAGCTCCCTGCCTCCGCGACGCGCATAAACATCTGCATAGCCTGGATACGATCCACCTTCTTTCTCCCCTGAAGCGAGCGGCTTACCGACAGACGGCATGATTATTTGTTGATTATGAATAATGAAAACAATTTACGCATCTTTTTGCGCTTAATCGCCTGGCGTATCGTTGCTCGGTGGATGACGAAGGAGGGGCCGAAAATGAACATGCCCTCAATAAATATCCAGATAATCATTACGTTAAATAACACGCATAAAGGAAAAATAATGTCCGTGCAGCCTGTCGAATTAAGTAAGGCGTATCGTTTATTGCAGGTCGGGTCCACCACCATGATTTCCGCAAAATATAATGGCGTCGAAAATGTCATGTCAGCCGCCTGGGTTGGGCTGGCAGGCGAGCGAAAAGTGGTGGCCTATATTGGCACCCAGGCCTTCACTCGTCAGCTGGTGGAAAAGAGCGGCTATTTCGTGGTGCAGATCCCCGTAGTCAGCCAGATGGCAACCGTCCTCTACGCTGGCGGGCGCAGCTATGCCGACGCGCCGGATAAAAATGACGCCATCCCCTTCATTTATCAGCCGGGGCTCGACATCCCCCTCGTGGCAGGCTGCGCGGGCTGGCTGGTGTGCAAAGTGATGCCCTACCCGGACATTCAGCAGCAACACAATCTGTTTCTGGGCGACATCGTCGCCGCCTGGAGCGATGATCGGGTATTCCGTAACGGACACTGGATTTTTGATGATGCGCCGGACGAGCTACGGACCGTTCACTATGTCGCAGGCGGGCAGTTCTATGCCATCGGTAAGGGCAGCAAATTCGATCATGGGCCGGGTCAGGACTGACCCTCCCCGGTCATGTGGCTTACTGACGAGATGTCTGCGCAGCAGAGCGGCTGATACTCCGGCGCCAGACGCCGGGCGCCTGGCCATACTGGCGCTTGAAGCTGCGGTTGAAGGACTGCTGGGAGTCAAAGCCGAGGGCGATCGCCACGTTCAGGATCGGCTCGTTGCTGTGGGCTAAGCGTTCGACCGACTTTTCCAGCTTTTGCGCCCGAATATATTCTCCGAGGGGCTGCCCGGTATGTTCTTTGAAGATCCGCTGCAGGTGCCACTTCGAATAGCCGGATCGTCGGGCAACGGTGTCTATATCCAGACGGCTATCAAGATGGTTGTCGATCCAGTCAATGAGATCCTGAATGATGGCGCCAGTGTTCATCATGTTACCTCCGCGCAGCCGGTTAAAAGCATCTTTATCAGTTGCATTTAAAGGTGGACTGGTTTCACACAAAATGCAAGTTTTATTGTTACATTTAAATCCGCGCCGGGATCGCGGTTTTTGTCTCCAGCCAGGACCGCACATAAAGTGCAACAATTATTCTTGCACTTAGTTAAGCGCCTTCCTACAATCGCCGCGATAGTGTATTCGAAATTGTTACAGTTTTGTGGCGATGATCGACACAAATGGCCTTAAGCCAGCCCGGACAAAGGAAGTGGCGCGGCCTCTCACGCTGCGTCTTGCCCGGCGGCTACAATTACCGGAATAAAAATAATGAGCCTGCAAAAAACCTGGGGAAACATTCACCTGACCGCGCTCGGCGCGATGATGCTCTCCTTTCTGCTCGTCGGCTGCGACAACAGCGTCGCGCAAAACGCCGCGCCTCCCGCCCCGACGGTCAGCGCCGCTAAGGTGCTGGTGAAGTCGATCAGTCAGTGGGATAGTTTTAACGGTCGCATTGAAGCGGTGGAGAGCGTTCAGCTTCGCCCTCGCGTCTCGGGATATATTGATAAAGTGAATTACACCGACGGTCAGGAAGTGAAAAAGGGCCAGGTGCTGTTCACGATAGATGACAGAACCTATCGCGCCGCCCTGGAGCAGGCGCAGGCAACGCTGGCGAGAGCCAAAACGCAGGCCAGCCTGGCGCAAAGCGAGGCGAACCGCACCGATAAATTAGTCCATACCAATCTTGTCTCCCGTGAAGAGTGGGAGCAGCGCCGGTCAGCCGCGGTTCAGGCGCAGGCTGATATTCGCGCCGCGCAGGCGGCGGTGGATGCCGCGCAGCTTAACCTCGACTTCACCAAAGTGACCGCGCCTATCGATGGCCGCGCCAGCCGGGCGCTGATCACCAGCGGTAACCTGGTCACCGCGGGCGACACCGCCAGCGTGCTCACCACTCTGGTCTCGCAGAAGACGGTGTACGTCTACTTCGACGTCGACGAGTCAACCTATCTTCACTATCAAAACCTTGCTCGCCGCGGGCAAGGCGCGTCCAGCGATAATCAGGCGCTCCCGGTGGAGATTGGCCTGGTTGGCGAGGAGGGCTACCCCCATCAGGGCAAAGTGGATTTTCTCGATAATCAGTTAACGCCGAGTACCGGCACCATCCGCATGCGCGCGCTGCTGGATAACTCGCAGCGTCTGTTCACACCGGGGCTGTTTGCCCGCGTGCGTCTGCCGGGCAGCGCGGAGTTCAACGCCACGCTGATCGACGACAAAGCGGTACTGACCGATCAGGATCGTAAATACGTCTATATCGTTGATAAAGATGGTAAAGCACAGCGACGCGATATTACCCCGGGGCGGCTGGCAGACGGTTTACGCATCGTTCAGAAGGGGCTGAACCCTGGGGATAGCGTCATCGTCGACGGGTTACAAAAAGTGTTTATGCCGGGTATGCCGGTGAATGCCAAAACCGTTGCCATGACCACCAGCGCCGCCCTCAACTGATCCCTAATCAGAGAATCCAACACATGGACTTTTCCCGCTTTTTTATCGACAGGCCGATTTTCGCCGCGGTGCTGTCGATTTTAATTTTTATCACCGGGTTAATCGCTATCCCGCTGCTGCCGGTGAGCGAATATCCGGACGTCGTCCCGCCGAGCGTCCAGGTGCGCGCGGAGTATCCCGGCGCCAACCCGAAAGTGATTGCCGAGACCGTGGCGACGCCGCTGGAGGAAGCGATCAACGGCGTTGAAAACATGATGTACATGAAATCGGTCGCTGGCTCCGACGGCGTGCTGGTCACCACCGTCACCTTCCGCCCGGGTACCGACCCGGATCAGGCGCAGGTTCAGGTGCAGAACCGGGTCGCGCAGGCGGAAGCGCGTCTGCCGGAGGATGTACGCCGTCTGGGCATCACCACCCAGAAACAGTCTCCGACGCTAACCCTGGTGGTGCATCTGTTTTCGCCAAACGGTAAGTACGACTCGCTGTATATGCGCAACTACGCCACGCTGAAAGTGAAGGATGAGCTGGCGCGCCTGCCCGGCGTCGGCCAGATCCAGATTTTTGGCTCCGGTGAATATGCGATGCGC
The DNA here is from genome assembly GCF_002806655.1 of Klebsiella sp. K-Nf6. Taxonomy (NCBI): domain Bacteria; kingdom Pseudomonadati; phylum Pseudomonadota; class Gammaproteobacteria; order Enterobacterales; family Enterobacteriaceae; genus Klebsiella; species Klebsiella sp. K-Nf6. Next base: position 32,502 of record NZ_PIBN01000021.1, read on the forward strand.
GTCTGGCTGGATCCCAATAAGGTCGCGGCCCGCGGTCTGACAGCCTCGGATGTGGTGACGGCGATGCAGGAGCAAAACGTCCAGGTGTCTGCCGGACAGCTTGGCGCCGAGCCGCTGCCGCAGGAGAGCGATTTCCTGATCTCCATTAACGCCCAGGGCCGTCTGCATACCGAAGAAGAGTTTGGCAATATCATTCTGAAAACGGCGCAGGACGGCTCGCTGGTCCGCCTGCGCGACGTGGCGCGCATCGAGATGGGTTCCGGTAGCTATGCGCTGCGCTCCCAGCTCAACAATAAGGATGCGGTCGGGATCGGTATCTTCCAGTCGCCGGGGGCTAACGCCATCGATCTGTCGAACGCGGTACGCGCCAAAATGGCTGAACTGGCCACCCGCTTCCCGGAAGATATGAAATGGGCGGCGCCGTACGACCCGACGGTTTTCGTGCGCGACTCCATCCGTGCGGTGGTGCAGACGCTGCTGGAAGCAGTGGTGCTGGTGGTGCTGGTGGTGATCCTGTTCCTGCAGACCTGGCGCGCGTCGATTATCCCATTGATCGCCGTGCCGGTATCGGTGGTGGGTACCTTCAGCATTCTCTATCTGCTGGGCTTCTCGCTGAATACCCTGAGCCTGTTCGGGCTGGTACTGGCTATCGGTATCGTGGTGGACGACGCCATCGTGGTGGTGGAGAACGTTGAGCGTAATATCGAAGAGGGGCTTGCGCCGCTTGCCGCGGCGCATCAGGCGATGCGTGAGGTCTCCGGGCCGATTATCGCCATTGCGCTGGTGCTGTGTGCGGTGTTCGTGCCGATGGCGTTTCTCTCCGGGGTCACCGGCCAGTTCTACAAACAGTTTGCGGTGACCATCGCCATCTCGACGGTGATCTCGGCCATCAACTCGCTGACGCTCTCCCCGGCGCTGGCGGCCCTGCTGTTAAAGCCGCACGGCGCGAAGAAAGACCTCCCTACCCGGCTGATCGATCGTCTGTTTGGCTGGATTTTCCGTCCGTTTAACCGCTTTTTCCTGCGCAGCTCGAACGGCTATCAGGGACTGGTGAGCAAAACCCTCGGACGCCGTGGCGCGGTGTTTGTGGTGTATCTGCTGCTGCTCTGCGCCGCTGGGGTGATGTTTAAAGTCGTCCCCGGCGGGTTTATTCCCACCCAGGATAAGCTGTATCTCATTGGCGGCGTGAAGATGCCGGAAGGTTCGTCGCTGGCGCGCACCGACGCGGTGATCCGCAAAATGAGCGAGATCGGGATGAATACCGAAGGGGTCGATTATGCGGTCGCTTTCCCGGGGCTTAATGCGCTGCAGTTCACCAACACGCCGAATACCGGGACGGTCTTTTTTGGCCTGAAACCGTTCGACCAGCGCAAACACACGGCGGCGGAAATTAACGCGGAGATCAACGCCAAAATCGCGCAAATCCAGCAAGGCTTTGGCTTCTCCATCCTGCCGCCGCCGATTTTAGGACTGGGTCAGGGTTCCGGCTACTCCCTGTACATCCAGGATCGCGGTGGGCTGGGCTATGGCGCGCTGCAAAGCGCGGTGAATGCGATGTCCGGGGCGATTATGCAGACGCCGGGGATGCACTTCCCGATCTCGACTTACCAGGCTAACGTGCCGCAGCTGGACGTGCAGGTCGATCGCGATAAGGCGAAAGCGCAGGGGGTGTCGCTAACCGATCTGTTCGGCACGCTGCAGACCTATCTCGGCTCGTCTTATGTCAATGACTTTAACCAGTTCGGGCGTACCTGGCGCGTGATGGCCCAGGCTGACGGACCATTCCGCGAGAGCGTGGAAGATATTGCTAATCTGCGCACCCGCAATAATCAGGGTGAAATGGTGCCGATCGGCAGTATGGTGAATATCAGTACCACCTACGGGCCGGATCCGGTGATCCGCTACAACGGTTATCCGGCGGCGGACCTGATTGGCGATGCCGATCCGCGGGTCCTCTCTTCTTCGCAGGCGATGACGCATCTTGAGGAGCTGTCGAAGCAGATCCTGCCGAATGGGATGAATATTGAGTGGACGGATCTGAGCTTCCAGCAGGCCACCCAGGGCAACACGGCGCTGATCGTCTTCCCGGTGGCGGTGCTGCTGGCGTTCCTCGTGCTGGCCGCGCTGTATGAAAGCTGGACCCTGCCGCTGGCGGTGATCCTTATCGTACCGATGACGATGCTCTCCGCGCTGTTTGGCGTCTGGCTGACCGGCGGCGATAACAACGTCTTCGTGCAGGTGGGTCTGGTGGTCCTGATGGGGCTGGCCTGTAAAAACGCCATTCTGATCGTCGAGTTTGCCCGCGAGCTGGAGATCCAGGGGAAAGGCATCATGGAAGCGGCGCTGGAGGCATGCCGCCTGCGTTTGCGCCCGATCGTGATGACCTCCATCGCCTTTATCGCCGGGACCATTCCGCTGATCCTCGGCCATGGCGCGGGGGCGGAAGTCCGCGGTGTCACCGGGATCACGGTGTTCTCCGGGATGCTGGGCGTGACGCTGTTCGGTCTGTTCCTGACACCGGTGTTTTACGTGACGCTGCGAAAACTGGTGACCCGCAGGAAGCCGGTCCAGGAGGATCTGCCCGCCTAACCTGCAGCAGATAACAAAAAACCGCCTTCACAATTGAAGGCGGTTTTTTTTCGTCACCAGAAAATGATTAATGCGCTTTTTTAAAGCGGGCGATCATTTCCGGCACCGGGTCGCAGCCGCTGCTATCGCCATTTTTCACCGCCTCCAGCGCGCTGGCCACGGTGTGACGAGCAAGGACATTTAGCGAAGCCTGCTCTGCTTCATCGGCAATCGATTTGAAGTACCAACAGGCGTTGGCGCTGACCACACAGCGGGCCGGAACTTCGGGACGCGACGCCCACAGCTTTTTATCTTCAATAACCGAAAGATAGATATCACGCAGGGTGATCTTGTCCGCCGGGCGGCCAAGATGAATAGAGCCGTTACGGCCAAGCGTGGAGACGATGATGCCGTCACGAGTAAGCGGAACCATTAGTTTACGGATAAAGCTCGGGTTCGCTTCCAGTCCGTAGGCCAGAATCGCACTCGTCGAACGTTCACCCATCTGCTCCGCCATTGCTACGCTGAGAACCATCTGCAAAGCTGTCGGGAAGCGGTAATCTAACATGGTATTGTCCTGGGTTGCGGTGAATCTTGTTCTTTTTGGCACCGCAGAGGTGAATAATCAATGAACAACAATATAACAAATACGGGAATTTTTTTGAAGCAATCTGCGGTTAGCCTGCGAAGTAAATTTTCTGATTTCACGGGCAAAGGCGGGGCAAACACAGATTCCCTTTCGTACCGTTTTATTTAACGCAAATGCCATCTTTTGTTCCGCTAGCCGCACCCTGTCGCCCCACGACCTGTCCACACCAGCGGCGCCTAACCCTGTGGATAACCTGGAGGCAGTTGCCTGGCAGCCCCAGCACAAGCGGGCTACCGGCTGCCGTTCGTTTTTTGAACAGGGGAAACAACCCCACCGGGCAGTGCGCTGAGCGCCAGAACCACCACCGCGACGGAGGGAGGCCCCTACCCCACTCAGTAATTCCACTTCGGCCGCGCCACCGTGTTTTTCTTCAGCAGGTCGCGGAACGCTTTCAGGTAGGGCTCATTGCTGCGCCCGCGCTTGCAGATGGCCGAGAATGGCGACTGAAAACCAAACTCGTTGGGCAGCAGCACCCGCAGGCGGTTCTCTTTGATCCACGGCCAGGCGTAATGCTCCGGCAGATAGCCAATATATTTCCCCGAGAGGATCAGCAGCAGCTGGGCGTCGACGGTCTCGACGGTGGCGCTGCCTTTGCTGAAGCCCCGGCGGCGCAGGTCACTGGTGTTCCAGTAGCTGCGGGTCACCAGCGGGCACTGGCTGATCTGCTCTTTATCCAGCTGACGGCTGAAGAACATCGGGTGCAGATCGCTGCAGTAGAGCCAGTGCTGTTCGCGGTACAACGGCTCGCTGATGATGTTATGCACCTGCGAGTTGTAGCTGCCGATGGCCAGGTCGATATGGTTGTTCAGCACGCCGTTCAGTTGCTCCGCCGGGGTACGAATAATCAGTTTGATATGCACATGGGGAAATTTGTCGCTGAAGCTGCGCAGAACCACCGGCAGCGAGAGCGCCGTTTCGGTCTCGATGGAGTCAAGCGTCGAGATACACAGGGTGCCGCTGTGCTCCCCTTTGAGCAGCGCCGACTGCCGCTCCAGCTCATTGAGTTCGCTCAGCACGCGGATCGCCTGCTGTAAAAACTGCTGACCTTTCTCGGTCAGGGAAAAGCCGCCGCGCCCGCGCTGGCAGAGGGTGAAGCCGAGCTGTCCCTCCAGCTGCGACATGGCATTGCTGATGGCGGAGACCGAAATGCCCAGCTCCTGCTGGGCCCGGCTGTAGCTCTCCAGGCGGGCCACCGCCTCGAAAACCTGCAGCTGTCGAATATTAAGGCTGGCGTCGTGATGCATCGTATTTAGTTCACCAATAAATGAACTGAGTATTTACGTCAGACGATGTAAAGTCCAGCGCGGGTTGCGCACTATCTCTCCTGTTACGTTTCATCCGTCAGATTCAGGAGCAGACATGGATAACCTCTTTCACCAACCGCAGGGTGGCAATGAGATGCCACGCTTCGCCGGCCGCGCCACAATGATGCGCCTGCCGTTTATCGAAGATTTACAGGGACTTGACGCGGCATTTGTCGGCATTCCGCTGGATATCGGCACCTCGCAGCGCTCAGGTACGCGCTACGGACCGCGCTATATTCGCGCCGAATCGGTGATGATCCGTCCGTACAATATGGCGACCGGCGCCGCGCCGTTCGACTCGCTGTCGGTGGCCGACATCGGCGATGTGCCGATCAATACCTACAGCCTGCTCAAATCGGTGCAAATTATCGAAGATTACTACACCGGTTTGAATAGTTATCCGCTGATCCCGCTAACCCTCGGCGGGGACCACACCATTACCCTGCCGATCCTGCGGGCGCTGACCAAAAAATATGGTCCGGTAGGGCTCATCCACGTCGACGCCCATACCGATACCAATGATGAGATGTTCGGAGAGAAAATCGCCCACGGCACCACCTTCCGCCGCGCCGTTGAGGAGGGACTGCTCGACCTCAAACGGGTGGTGCAGATTGGCCAGCGCGCCCAGGGCTACGCCGCCGGCGACTTCCAGTGGGGCGTTGACCAGGGCTTTCGCCTGGTGCAGGCGGAGCAGTGCTGGCATACCTCGCTGGCGCCGCTGATGGCCGAAGTTCGTCAGCAGATGGGCGACGGGCCGGTGTATCTCAGCTTTGATATCGACAGCCTCGATCCCATCTGGGCTCCGGGAACCGGGACGCCGGAAGTCGGCGGCCTGACCTCCATTCAGGCGCTGGAGATCGTCCGCGGCTGCCGCGGCCTGAACCTGATTGGCGCCGATCTGGTCGAGGTCTCTCCCCCCTATGACGTGAGCGGCAATACCTCCCAGTTGGCGGCCAACCTGCTGTACGAGATGCTCTGCGTCCTGCCCGGCGTGAAGTACGCCTGAGGAAGCCGCCATGGAGCTGAAATGCTTTCGCACCCTCTGGGGAGTCACCACCCCCTGGTCGCAAACGCTGGATGAACTGCAGCGCGTCGGCTGCTGCGGTATCGAAGCCCGCGTGCCGTTAACGGTGGCCGAGCGGCGGGAGCTCGCCGACCGCCTACAGGCGTCGGGGCTGGAGTATATCGCCATTCTTTTCAGCGGCGGCGGAGTGCTCCCCGCCCAGCATGAAACGCCGGAGCAGCATCTGGCGCGCCTGCAGACCCGCTTCGCCGAGGCCTGCAGCCTCAACCCTCGCTTTGTCAATCTGCTGGCGGGCAACGATCGCTGGCCGCTGGCGCAGCAGGTCGATTTTCTCGGCAAGGCGCACGAGCTGGCCGCCGGGTTTGGTTTGACCTGCAGCTTTGAAACCCATCGCGCCACCTCGCTGTACAGCCCGTGGCTCACGCTGGAGATCATTCAGCAGCTCCCCCAGTTGCGCTTTACCGCCGACATCAGCCACTGGGTGGTGGTCAGCGAGCGCCTGCTGGATGACCCCTGCGATGACTTCAGCGCCTTTATCGACCGCGTGCATCATGTGCAGGCTCGGGTGGGCTACGACCAGGGGCCACAGGTGCCGCACCCGGCGGCGCCGGAGTATCAGCCGGCGCTGACTTTTGCCGAGCGCTTCTGGCAGCAAATCTGGCATTCACAGCGCCAGCGCGGCTACCCGCAGACCACGCTGACCCCGGAGTTTGGCGCCGACGGCTATCTGCACCATCTGCCGTTCACCAACGTCCCGGTGGCCGATCTCTGGTCGCTCAACGCCTGGATGGTCGCGCGCCAGCAGGCCCACTTTCAGCAGTTTTTAACGCTCACTGAACAGGAACCGCAGCCATGACCGCCGTGAAGCACGCTTTTACTGAACTCCCGACCATCGATATCCGCGATCTGGCCGGCGACGATCTCGCCAGGCGCCAGGCGGTGGCCGACGCCATCGGCCGCGCGGCTCGCGAGGTGGGCTTTTTCTACATCACCGGCCACGGCATCGACCCGGCGCTGATCGCCGGCGTCCGCGAGGCGGCGAAGCAGATCTTCGCCCTGCCGATGGAGGAGAAGATGAACTATTACATCGGCCACTCCAAAAGCCATAAGGGCTACGTTCCGGAAGGAGAAGAGATCTACGGCTCCGGCAAGCCGGACCATAAAGAGGCTTTCGATATCGGCTTCCAGGCAGCGGATGACCATCCGCTGGTGCTCGCCGGCACGCCGCTGATCGGCGCCAATGAGTGGCCCGATCTGCCGGATTTCCGCGCGCGGGTGCTGGCCTACTATGATGCGGTTTTCGCCCTCGGCCACCGTCTGTTCGACGCTTTCGCCCTCGCGCTCGGCCTGCCGGAAGGGTATTTCAAACCGATGGTGACCTGCCCGCCGGCCAAGCTGCGGCTGATCCATTACCCGTTCGACGCCAGCGTCGAAGATGTTCCCGGAATTGGTGCACATACCGATTATGAGTGCTTCACCCTGCTGCTCGCCGACCAGCCCGGCCTTGAAGTCCTCAATGAAGAAAGCGTGTGGATCGATGCACCTCCCGTCAAGAACGCCGCCGGAGAAGAGGCGTTCGTGATCAATATCGGCGACATGCTGGAAGTGCTCAGCGCTGGCACATTTGTTGCTACAGCCCACCGGGTGCGCAAAGTGCCGCAGGAGCGGTACTCCTTCCCGCTGTTTTTCGCCTGTGATTACCACACGCTGATCCGCCCGCTGCCGACTTTTCTCGCCGCTGGCGAAGCCGGTGAATATCAGGAGCTCAGCATCGGGGAGCATATGTGGAGCCAGGCGCTGCAAACCTATCGCTACCTGCGTGAGAAGGTCAATCGCGGTGAACTTCAGCTACCGGAGCGCGCGCGCGGCACCAATACGTTTGGCCATTTGAAAAAACAGGCACAGCAAAAAAACCCCTAACCACCCGTGAGGAACCATGATGACTAGCACCCTGAAAAAAATCTCGCGCCGTGTCGCGCTTACCCTCGCCGTCAGCGCCTGTTTTTCCCCTGTCACCCAGGCGGCGGAACTGCTGACCGAGGGCGTCTTTAAGGTGGGGATGGAGGTCACCTACCCGCCGTTTGAGTCCTATGACAGCAATAACAACATCGTCGGTCTCGACCCGGATTTTGCCGCGCTGATCGCCCAACATCTGCAGGCCAAACCGCAGCTGATCGACACCAAGTTCACCAGCCTGATCCTCGGCATCGGCAAGAAATATGATGCGGTGATCTCCGGGATGTACGTAACGCCGGAACGCCAGAAGCAGGCCGACGCCATCCCTTACGCCCTCTCCGGCGCGTCGATCATCGCCCTGAAGGGCGGCGCGGTGCAGCCGAAAACCGAAGATGAGCTCTGCGGTGTGAAGGTCGGTCTGCAGGCAGGCACTACCTGGGTGACCAGCCTGAAAAAACACTCCGATGAGTGGTGCCTGAAAAACGGCAAACCGGCCATCACCATTCAGGAGTTCCCGACGGCGCCGGAAGCCTCGCAGGCGCTGCTGTCGAAGAACATCGGCGCCCAGCTTGAGATTGCCCCGGCGGCGCAGATCATCGTCGACAAGAGCCGCGGCCGCCTGGGGATAAGCTCTACGCGCCTGGTCTACCCGCTGCCGCTGGGGATCTACGTCGCCAAAGGCAACACCGAGCTGGCGGAGGCGATTAAGGCCACCCTGGCCACGCTGAAAGCCAACGGCCAATATGCCGCGCTGATCAAGAAATACAACTTAGAAAGCATCGATTAAAACAATAAGCACTGCGCAACAGGAGTCAGTATGGCGTTCGATTGGGGATACTTTTTTTCATTGTTTAGCATTGGAGCATTCTGGCAGGCGTGCGTGACCGTGATCGTGGTCAGCACCTTGTCCTGGGGGATCGGCCTGGTGGTCGGTTTTCTGTTAGCCTGCGCGAAGCTCTCCGCGCCGCGCTGGGTCAAGATCCCCGTCGAACTCTATATCTGGTTTTTTCGCAGCGTGCCGCTGATGGTGCTGCTGGTGTTTGTCTACAACCTGCCGCAGCTGTTTCCGGTGACCCAGCCGCTGCTCGGGGTGCCGTTTATCGCCGGGCTGGTGTCGATGACCGTCACCGAAGCGGCCTATATGGCGGAGATCCACCGCGGCGGACTGCTGTCGGTGGCCAAGGGGCAGAGCGAGGCGGGCCATGCGCTGAGCTTCAGCTTTATCGGCATCCAGCGGCTGATTGTTATTCCTCAGGCGTTTCGCATCTCGCTGCCGACGCTGATCAATGAATACATCACCATCATTAAGCTGAGCTCGATTCTGTCGGTGGTCTCCTTACCCGAACTGCTGCTCACCGGCCAGCGCTTATATGCGCAGAATTTTCTCGTGATGGAGACCCTGCTGGCGGTGGCGGTGTACTACGTGATGGTGGTTACCGTCTTCACCTGGCTGTTCCGGGCGCTGGAAAATCGTCTCGATATTCAGCGTAAGCGTCCGCAAACCCTCAGCGAGGCGGAATGCCAGGCGCTGCGCCAGAGCCTGCCGGCGCTGACGGAGGAGATCAAAACCCCGGCCGTCAACGGCGCGCCGCCAGCGCTCGATCTGCGGGGCATCCGCAAATCCTGGGGTCAGCATGAGGTGCTGAAAGGCATCGATCTGCAGGTGGAGAACGGGGAGGTGATCAGCATCATCGGCCCGTCCGGCTCCGGCAAAACCACCCTGATCCGCACCATCAACGCCCTCGAAAGCATTGATGGCGGGGAGATCATTCTCTACGGCGAAGACTATCTGAAAGGCGGAGCCATCGTTGATAAGCGCCAGATGCGCGCCGGGGTGCGGCGCATCGGCATGGTCTTCCAGAGCTTCAACCTGTTCCCCCACCGTACGGTGCTCGACAACGTGATGCTGGCCCCGCGCTATCACCAGCTGCTGGACCAGCCGGTCGCCAGAGAACAGGCCCTGGTGCTGCTCGACCGCGTCGGCCTGCTGGCCCATGCCCACAAATACCCCTGGCAGCTCTCCGGCGGCCAGCAGCAGCGCGTGGCGATCGCCCGGGCGCTGGCGCTGAAGCCGGACATTATGCTGTTTGACGAGCCAACCTCGGCGCTGGATCCGGAGCTGGTAGGCGAAGTACTGAAGGTCATTCAGTCGCTGGCCCGCGAAGGCATGACCATGCTGATTGTCACTCACGAGATGGACTTCGCCCTGTCGATTTCCGACCGCGTAGTGCTGATGGAGAACGGCGTGGTGCAGGCCGATATCGCCCCGCAGGTGATCCGCAGCCCGCTGGAGGCCCCTTCTCTGCAACGAATCCGTGAATTTATGGGAGTACGCTAAATGGCAACTGAGCAACACCTGCGCCAGCAGCTGGCCGCCGCCTACCGGCTGGCGGCGCTGTTCGGCTGGGAGGATACCCTCTACACCCACTTCTCCGTGCGCCTGCCCGGCGATGGCGAGCCGCGTTTTTTAATTAATCCCTTCGGCATGATGTTTGACGAAGTCACCGCCAGCAACCTGATCGTGGTGGATATGCAGGGCAAGGTCGTAGAGGGCGACGCGCCAGCTAACTCGGCGGGATTCACCATCCACAGCGCGGTGCATATGGCCCGGGAAGACGCCCACTGCGTGATCCACACCCATACGCTGCCGGGAATGGCGGTGGCCGCCTGCGAGGACGGCCTGCTGCAGCTCAACCAGATCAGCACCGAGTTTTACCAGCGCGTCGGCTACCATCCCTATGAAGGGGTGGCTTTTGACCTCGACGAACGGGCGCGCATCCAGCGCTCGCTGGGGAATAATATCGCCATGATCCTGCAGAGCCACGGCCTGCTGTCGGTGGGCCGCACCGTGGCTGACGCGTTTTACATCATGTACTACCTGAACCGCGCCTGCGAGATCCAGATGGCCACCGCCCAGCTGGCGGCCCTCAGCCCGATCCACACCATCGCTCCGCACCTCAGCCAACACGCCTGCGAGCAGCTGATGGGCGTGGAGCATGAACGTCAACAGGTCTGGCAGGCGTGGCTGCGCCGTCTTGACCGTCTCGATACCTCTTACAAAGACTAACGCCTATGTCTGATATCACTATCGTTGTGGATTGTAACGACGCGGATTTCGCCCGCGATATTTGCGCCGCCCTGCAGCAGTTTCCCGACGTCACGGCGCTTCTGCCCCATCACCAGGCGGCGCGCGACGCCCAGTACGCCAGCTGCTGGTTCCCGGACCCGCAGCTGCTGAGCCGCTCGCCGGGGCTGAAGCTGATCCAGGCCGCGTCCGCCGGGGTCGATCATCTGCCGCCCGCGCTGTTCGCCAGCGAGATCCCGCTGTGCCGGGTGATCGATGAAGATTTTCGCCACGGCATGTTCGAATATGCCCTGTGGAGCGTCCTGTGGTTTCAGCGCCATTTCGACCGGGCGCTGGCCCACCAGCGAACCCAAACCTGGAAGCTCTATCCCCAGCGCGCCGCCGCCGACTTCCATATCGGCATTATGGGTCTGGGCGAAATTGGCGGCTATATCGCTGACCAGCTGGCCCGCCTCGGCTATCGGGTCTCCGGCTGGTCGCGCAGTGAAAAGCAGCTGGCTGGCGTCACCTGCTATCGCGGCGAGGAGGCGCTCGGCAACTTCCTTGGGTCGCTTGACGGGCTGATTAACCTCCTGCCGCTCACCGCGCAGACCCGCGGTATCCTCGCCGCACCGCTGTTCAACCAGCTACCCGCCGGGGCGGTGTTGATCAACTGCGGCCGCGGGGAGCATATGGTCAATGAAGATGTGCTGGCGGCGCTGGAGAGCGGACAGCTCGCCGGGGCGGTGCTCGACGTCTTCCCGCAGGAGCCATTGCCGGCGGACGATCCGCTGTGGCGCCATCCGCAGGTGGTCATCACCCCGCATATGGCCTCTGCGGCCCCTGCTGAGGTGATCGCCCGCCAGCTGCTGGAGAACATTCAGCGCCAGCGCCGTGGACTGCCGCTGAAAAACCTGGTCAATAAGCACGCCGGTTACTGATCCCCAACCATACCGCCGCTGCTACGCTTAATGGGAGATCCACAACCAGAAGGCAGGAACATGAAGATTGATTTAGCGGGGAAAGTCGCACTGGTCACCGCCTCCACGGCGGGGATTGGCTTCGCCATTGCCAAAGGCCTGGCGGAGAGCGGCGCAGAGGTCATCATTAACGGGCGCAGCGAGCAAAGCGTGAACGCCGCGATCGCTCGTCTGCAAAATGAGGTGCCGGGCACGAAGGCGCGCCCCGCCATCGCCGACCTCAGCGACGCCGACGGCGCAGCCCAGCTGCTGAGGGCGGTGACCGGCGTCGATATTCTGGTCAATAACGCCGGGATCTATGGCCCGCAGGATTTCTACGCCACCGACGACGCGACCTGGGACAACTACTGGCAGACCAACGTCATGTCCGGCGTACGCCTGTCGCGGGGGCTGCTCCCGGCGATGGTCAGTAAAGGCTGGGGGCGGGTGGTGTTTATCTCCTCAGAATCGGCGCGCAATATCCCGGCGGACATGATCCATTATGGCGTGACCAAGACCGCGCAGCTGTCGCTGGCCCGTGGCCTGGCGAAATATGTCGCCGGCAGCGGAGTGACCGTTAACAGCGTTCTGCCTGGGCCGACGATTTCCGACGGCTTTGCCGAAATGCTGAAAGACGACGTGGCGAAAACCGGCCAGTCGCTGGAGGAACTGGCGAAAGCGTTTGTCATGACCCATCGTCCGAGCTCGGTGATCCAGCGGGCGGCCTCGGTGGAAGAGGTCGCCAATATGGTGGTCTACGTCTGCTCGCCGCAGGCGTCGGCCACCTCCGGCGCCGCGCTGCGCGTCGACGGCGGCGTGGTGGATGATATTCTCTGAATCGCAGGGGAGACCCTCTCCCCTCTTAGCTCAGCGGTTAACCGCGAATTTTCCACTTCCGTTTGAGAACCTCTTTGTCCTGGCTATCCAGCCACTGGTTCACTTTCTCCAGCAGCGCCGGGTTATCCTTATTCATCATATACACTTTGTCGCTGGCGGTGCCGGCGAACGGCGTTTCGTTAGCAACGCAGAACACGCCGGGCTCTTTGCTCTGATAGTAGTCGCCTTCGATCAGGTCAGTCACCATCATATCGGCCGTTTTCTGCCGCAGCGCCTCCAGGTTGTCGACGTTGTTCTGCACGCGAATGATCTGCGCCTGCTTAATATGCTCATCGACAAAGCTCTGGTTTGTGCCGCCAGGGTTGACGACCACCTTCACCTCCGGGCGGTCAATCTTCTCCAGCGAGCCGAGCCGCGGGGCGGCCTGGCAGTTGGCTAAGGCGATTTTACCGTTTGCCACTACCGGGTGGCTGAGGGCGAAGTCCTTCGCCCGCGCCGGAGTCTGCGTCACGCCGCCCATCGCAATATCAAACTTGTCCGCCTGCAGATCGGCGGCGAGCACGGGCCAGCTGGTGTAGACGAAGCTCACCTTCAGCCCCAGCGTGCGCCCGAGATCGCGGGCCATGTCCACGTCATAGCCCTGCAGCTCGCCGGCGGCATTGCGAAACGCCAGCGGGGCATAATCGCCCGGCACGCCCACCTTCAGCTCACCGCTGTGCTCGATGGTTTGCATATCACGCGCCTGGGCGCCGCAGGTCATTATCGCCAGCGTCAGCGCCAGCCCCACCGTCAGTTTCATCTCGCCATCCTTATCGTTATCGGGTTTTCGCGCCGGGGTGATCGGCCGCTTATCAGTCAACACCATCCGCAGCATGTGCCAGGGCATTCATCCTATTTTTAATCATCGGGACATACAACCCGGCGTGGGGCAAAATGATAATTAATCTTCTTTCTCGCTACGAGCTTGCTGGTTGTTTTGACTTTCAGTAAAATGCCCCGCAGCACATTCATATTTTATTGCTGGCCATACGTTTAATATATTATTTCTTATCGCTTGTTTTACCTTCCCCTTATGATTTAATAGTTGAATGTTAAATCACAACCTTCTGATTAATAACTAAAAACACTTCATGCAACAACTTTCGTTAGGATTTTTCTAATGATCCTGCTTATCATCTTATTTACTCCTCCCTCCTCCAGCAGTAATACTTAGTTACAGAAGCAGTGTATAAGGAAATACATTATGATTATTATCATTTCCGCCAATAAATTTTTTATTAACGGCATCCGGTCTCTTGTTAACATGACCATGAGTGCTCAACGTCGGTATAGTCAAACATTGTTTCCGGATAATATTTCTGACGTGAATGAGAAAAGTCTAACCATAGCCAGAACCATTATCGTGGACTATAGCCACCCGGACATTCAACAATTAGCCGCACTGCTCTATCGTAAAAAAAAGATCATTCATGGCGATATCGTTTTTGTCGTTAAAAGTGAGATTCTTGCCGATCCAGTCGAAAACATTATCATAAACTCTATTTCGACGATCGTGCTTGATTATATAGATGTTACCCAACGGCTGCATAAATATTTACAGAATGCGTCTGATCATCGCTGTATTAAAGTGTTCAGAAAATCAATTAGCTCGCTGGACAGTTGTGTCAATATTAAACTTACGAAACAGGAGGACTCTCTTCTCCCCTACATCATCTCAGGTTTAAATAATAAAAAAATTGCTCAGGCCACCGATCTTAGCAATATGATGATCAGTCACTATCGGAGAAACATCTACCAGAAACTCAATGTCCGCAATATCGCAGGTCTGTATCATTTCCTGCACTCCCTGGAGGGGGGATAAGTACGCTTTATGGCTATCACAACAACAGAGCTAACGGCTTACGCAGCGTCAATGAGTATGCCTGGCTATTAGCTTCCCAGGGTCACAACAGAAGGAATTGGCTATGAAAATGAAATCACTTTGCCTGGCAATGGCACTCGTCGGCTTGACCTCACACTATGCCACTGCGGCGGACGGTACGCTGAATTTTGTCGGTAAAATTGTCAACTCAACTTGCGAACTGGAAGGCGCCAATGCGCAAGGTGTCATTGAGGTTAAGATGGGCTCTGTTCCGCTGTCTAAATTAAAAAATGATACCAATGGTACCGGACCAGAAGTTGGGGTCAATATTAGCGTCAAAAATTGTGAAGAGGGCACGTACTATATTGTGCTCGACGGCGCATCAGCCACCGACGCGCCTATCACTAACGTACTGGCTCTCGATGCGGATCCGGATTCGGCTGAAAAAGTCGGCATTAAGCTAACCGCCCGCGATAATACCCCAGTCACGCTCGATAAACCTTTCGATCCCGACGTCGACCCGAGCATTACGATCGATGCCGATGGCGGCTCCGGTACCTTCAACCTGAAAGCCTATTACTACACCTGGGATAAAACAAACGTCAAAGCTGGCGACGGCAATGCGACCGCCAGGTTTACCATTATGCAGAACTAACTCTTGGCCAGGGACGGCACGACGCGGATAAGGGGTAAGATATGAAAACGCTGCTGGCAGTGATCATAGGCGCTTTGGCTTTTCAGACCCAGGCGGCCATTACCATCGATGCCTCACGGGTCATTTATTCGGGCAAAGATAAATCGGCCAGTCTGAAAATTAACAACCGAAGCAGCAAAAACTATATCGTCCAGACCTGGCTTGATACGGGTCCGGAGACCCCCAGCAGCGGCTTACCCATTGTGGCAACGCCGCCCCTGGTCAAATTACGCCCCGAGCAATCGGCACAACTTCGCTTTATTTACTCAGGAACCGGTCTTCCTGTCGACAGGGAAAGTCTGTTTTGGGTGAATATTCAGGAGGTCCCTCCTGCGCCTGAGGGGAATAACATTCTGCAGTTCGCGATTCGCACCCGATTAAAACTATTTTATCGCCCGCAAGGGATTGCCACATCGTTGACCAAAGCTGTTGAAAATCTGCAGTGGCAGCAAAGCGCTAACACGTTATCTTTTACTAACAACAGTCCACTGCATGTTACTGTTATTAATGCCGAGGTGATCGATAACAAAGGCAAAATCTATCCTCTGAAAAATTTTATGTTGCTGCCGTACAGTCATCACGCTGTCAATATCGCCAGCATGCAGCGCTTGCACAAAATGAAATATATTAATGATTACGGCGCCGTTGTTGATATTCCAATAAAAAAATAAACGTCGCACCTCTTTAGGGAGATAGAGTGATGGACGATATTAAATTACGCTATTTTGCCAGCGCATGGTTAATCTCCGTCACGTTACCGGCAGACAGTGCGGAACGCTACAATGCCCAGTTTGTGAACGGTATCGACCCGCTGGCTTTTAATCAGTTTGTCGCCAGCGATAGCGACGTCATACCGGGCACCTATGACGTTAATATTTACATTAACGATCTGCTAGTGGACAGTCGTCCCGTTCGCTTTTCAGAGGATAGCGCACACGGCGGGTTGGCCCCCTGCCTGAGCGCGGCGGAATATATCCGCTATGGAGTCAAGATTAATGATGACCACCAGCCCTGTTTCGCTCTGTCGCAGACGATCGGCCAGGCAGAGCAACAGCTGGATATCGCTAATCATCGGCTGATCATTCATATCCCTCAGCAATATATTGAGCACTATCCCCGTGACTATGTTTCCCCCATGCGCTTTGATGAAGGTATTAACGCTGCTTTCGTCAACTACAGCTATTCTACCGATGCCAATAATGGCGACAGGGGCAGTCACCAGTATCAATATCTTTCGCTAAACAGCGGGATCAATATTGCATCGTGGCGATTTCGCAATAATGCTTACTGGAATAAGTTCAGCGGGCAGGCGGATAAGTGGCAAAGTATCGCCAGTTGGGCGGAAACGAACATCATTCCCTGGCGCAGCCGGCTTGTCGTCGGCCAGACCAGTACCGACAACAGCGTCTTCGATAGCGTCCAGTTTCGCGGCGTACAGCTTGGCACCGACGCCGAAATGCGCCCCAGCAGCCAGACCGGCTTCGCGCCGGTCATTCGAGGTGTGGCCAACAGCAATGCCCGGGTGGAAGTACGGCAGAACAACTATCTGATTTACAGCGAGAACGTCCCTGCCGGTCCCTTTGAGCTAAATGATATCAGCGCCGTTAACCGCAGCGGTGATTTCTACGTGACCGTCATTGAAGCCGACGGTAGCCAGACGACCTTTACTGTCGCTTACACCACCCTGCCACAGCTGGTGCGGGCAGGCCAATGGAATTATCAGCTGTCGGCGGGGAAGTATCATGACGGCGCTGACGGCTATGCTCCCGCCCTGATGCAAAGTTCGCTCTCTTATGGCCTGAATAATACCTTCACACTATACGGTGGCGCCCTTGCAGCAGAGAACTATCGCGCCGGCGCCTTTGGCGTCGGTAGCAATCTGGGGGAGATTGGCGCCCTCTCAGCCGACTATACGCTGGCGGGAACGACGCTGGCGAGTGGCCAGCGCAAGCAGGGAGGGAGCGTGCGTTTTCTGTATGCTAAATCCTTTTTATCGAGCAAGACCGACTTTCAAATCGCGGGCTACCGTTACTCAACCGCAGGTTATTATAGCCTCAGCGATGCGGTTAACGAGCGTCGACGCTGGCACAATGGCCTGTACGAAAATGATTACTGGCCCTCAGACGAAGACGAAAGCTGGCAGGCAAGCGCTCCCCAACACTATTACACGTCCTGGTTTTATAATAAAAAGCATCGCTTTGATATTTCTGCCCGGCAAACTCTCGGTAAGAACAGCGCTTTCTTCCTTAACTTCAGCCAGCAAAATTACTGGAATAGCTCAGGAAGCGATATCTCTCTGCAAGCGGGCTTTAATACCACTATCCATAACGTGAACTATGGTCTGTACTATCAGAATACGCGTAGCCACTTCACGCATGACGACAACAGCATCACATTGCGCGTTTCCATCCCTTTTACTCTGCAAGAAAACCGCCGGATCAATACCGCATTTACCCTCGCCCACAGTAAATCTTCTGGCACTTCCGGGCAGGCTGGGGTAAACGGCGCTCTGCTCGATGATGGTCGCCTGAGCTGGGCCGTCACCAGCGCCTATGACGACACCAGCCATACCACCAACAGCGCCAGCCTGGGTTATCTCGGCCAGTACGGTAACCTATATACCGGCTACGCCTACAGCAAAAGCAACCGTCAGGCGAGTCTGAATCTGAGCGGCGGCGTGGTGGCACACCGCGGCGGCGTTACCCTCTCGCAACCGCTGGGATCAACCTTTGCGCTGGTGGAAGCCAAAGACGCTCAGGGGGTAGGGATAGAGAATCAGACCGGCGTGCGCATCGATCCATTCGGCTACGCTGTCGTACCACAAAGCGTTCCCTATCGGGTCAATTCTGTCGCTCTCAACCCTCAGGACTTCGATGCCTTTCTTGATGTCCCTAACGCAGTGGCGGATACCGTGCCTACCCGCGGGGCAATTACCCGGGTGCGCTTTGATACATTCCGGGGATATAGCGTGCTGATCCATACCACCCTCGCCGACGGGAGCTATCCACCATTGGGCGCACAGCTCTATCGCGCCAGTGGGATCAGCAATGGTCTGGTCGGCCCGGGAGGGGAAGTTTATGTCAGCGGCGTCGATTCAGGCGAAAAGCTGCAGATGAAATGGGGCGAAACGCACCAGCAAAGCTGCGAAATCACCCTGCCCGAACTGCGCCAGGAGCCTCAGCAGGCGACGGCCTGGCGTGAATTATCCTTAATCTGCACAGTAACCCCCACGAGGTAATTATGCGCCGACTTAGCGATACGTTATTTCTGACATGGCTTTCCTTTCTGTTCATGCTGAGCGCCTTCCCGGCGCAGGCGCTGACCTGCAAGACCACCTCGTCCACGATCAGCGAAGTCGTGAATATCGAGAACATCATTAAAGTCTCCAGCAGCGAGCTTATTGCCAATAAAAAGATATGGGTCTCCAGTCCTATTACCGCCACCTTCACCTGCGAAGATACTGATAATTTTCCGAACGGTGAAAGCGCTTATTTCTGGCTGGATCCGGAAAATAAAGCCAGCAGCTTGCCCAACTTTATCCAAATAGGCATTACTTACAACGGCGTCGACCATCTGCTACAAAATAAAACATCCGTGGAGATTGGCCCGGCGACGCTGTGTGATAAAAGCGGTAATACCTGCAAGTCCCCGGCCATTGCGCAGACATTCAGCCTGGTTTACCAGGTCTATATCGTCTCGACGGGCCGCAGCGTGACCGGGGATGGTAAAATAGCCGATAACCTTAAATTGTCGCTTTTTCAGGTAGATGGTCAAGGCGGTCTACGTAACGGCACCGCTGGCGCCAACTATAATCTTTTCATTACCGGGCTGAACCGTATCAGCACGATGGCCTGCGTCCCCACGGTATCTATTTCGCCAAGCGAAATTAACTTTGGCGATATTCCTGCCGGTAACGCCCGACCGGGCTACTATGAAAAAACACGCCCATTTACCGTCACCTATGGTCTGGTCAAGCAGGGTAACGGCAGTGAATGCGGGACCGAACCTATGCTGACTACGTTTAGCTCCACCAATACGGTACAGGAGAGCGCCATTATTTTGCCACAGCCGGATAGCGGCTTCGGCATCGTCATCTCGCCAAACGCCAGCATGCTTCCACGTATTGAGATGAATGCTCCGATTCACTTTACGCTGGCAACTGGCGCGACCCTCGCGAGCACCTATACGGCGGGGCTGCTCTGGTTGTCGAGAACGCCGAAGCTGGGTCCTTTTTCCGCGACGGCCAAAATCACCGTGACCTTTGAATAACGCCGCACCGGGTTAGTTATACTCCAGGGCGAAGGTAACCATGCTGTTGGCCGTGCCCGCCCCCACCGTGGCGTCAGTCTGCACATACTGGGCGTTAAAATTGATCGCTTCGGCGGTACCGGCGTTGGCGCCGGTCACCCTTTTCAGGATCGGCAAGTTGCTGGCCTCATTGATCTTAACGCTGGTGCCATCAGAGACTGCCGCGCCGGGGTTATTGCCGTAGGTCAGCTTCACGCCGACGCCGCTGGCGCTGTTGCTGGCCTTGCTCAGGGCCAGGGTATCGCTCTCCACGCTGACGCCGAAAAAGCCGATGCGCACGTCGGTCGGCGACGGGCAGAACACCGGAATCGAAAAGCGCTTCGCCTGGCCGCCGGTGCTCCCTTTGCCGTGAAACTCCGCCCGGTTTACCGTGCCCAGAGTGACCTGGATCGTCGACGTCGCTACCTGACAGCTGCCGCTGCTGCCGATGTCCACGTTCAGGGCGGCCATATCGAGACTGACCGGCGCGCTGGCGACATAGCCGGCGCTCCCGCTGGCCTGCTGCTCAATGGTCATCTCCCCCACCTGCGGCAGCGACGGCGAGTTGGTATGCGTCCCGTCCGCCAGCTGCACCGTCCCGGTTTTATAGAAGGTCACCGCGATCCTGACCGTGGTTTGCTGCTGCGTCATCAGCGCCGGGAGCATTGCACTGTCGCACACCACCACCGACTCGCCGCCCACGGAGTGGCTGCCGTCGATAGCGCGCATCGGGCCGCCCGCGCACTGAAAGCTGAGCGAGTAACCGATGCCGTCGATGGCGCTGGGGTAGACGTGCTGTCCGTTAATCACCACCGGCGAGCCGCCGGTTTTCAGTTGCTTATAGACGATGCGTTTGGCGCTCGCCGTCGGCAGCTGCAGGTCGCAGGAAAAGGGGATCCCGCTGCCGTTATCCGCCATCGCGCTGGTCATCTGGGTATTGACCGGCAGCGTGGGTAAATATTTGATATTGGGAATATTGACCGTGGTCTGGCCGATATTCGCGCGGCAGGTTTCAGCCCGCACGCCGGGGAGGTAACCACTCAGCGCCAGCAGAAAGAGAACAGGAAGTAGACGAAAAACAGATTTCATAGCCGCCTCAGCGTGTCTGGCACAGTCCGGAGACGGTTTTCACCGTATTCAGACTCTGCTGTGGGTTATCCGGAAGTTGAAAATGCAGCGTGCAGCTCTGCGACTGGTTGTTAACGACCCAGCTCACCGCCAGGGTCCCCTCCTGCGGCACGCCGCTGAGGTACACCTGCCCACCGTCAGCCACCATGCCGCCCGGCGCATTGCCGCTCTCCTCCGCCGTGACCAGCCGCGCGCTGGCGCCAAACGGCAACGGCCCCTGGGCATTGCGCAGGGTAAACAGCACCCGGTTGCCAATGTGGGTCCGGTAGTTGGCCATCACCACCGCGCCGCCGCCGGGGATCACGGTCTGCCCCTCCTGATCGACGTCGGTATCGTCGGCCATCGACTCTGTGTCGAGGGTAATGACATTTTTCCGGTAGGCGGTCAGGGATGGCACCACGGCATAGCCGCGCCAGTCGGTGTGCACATTGTTGCCGTTTTGTACCGCCACCCCAGCGGCCCCCGGCGCGCGGACGATGGCGAAGCTCTCGCCCACCGTCTGGCCGAAGGTGACGCCGTGCGGATGCGCGACCACCGAGCCGGCGCCTCCCCAGGTCAGCTGGTTGCTGGCGGCGTCATGACGATAGCCGAGCTGGGCGTTGCCGAAGCCGCCGTGGTAATCCAGCGCGACGCTGCTGTTGCTGCCTCGCCCCTGGTTGCCATAGCCCTGCTGGACCGAATAGAACAGATTTGGCCGCGTCGGCACCGCGCCATACAGCGAGACCTGCTGCGAGGTATAGCCATTGCTGTCCGAGGTGGTGTTATAGCTTACCGCGCTGTCGGACAGCGGGCCGCCCAGCGGGATGTTGATATTAAATGACCAGGAACGGTCATTTTTTTCCTGATTGCTGGCGCGGGTGTAGTAATAGCCCACGCCCCAGGAGATCCCCTTCCAGGCGCTGTAGAACCCGAGGTGTACCGTCTCATCCCGGCTCTGCCGGTGCCAGTAATCCTGCGACCAGGCGGAGATCGCCAGACTGCCGAGGCCGCCAAGGCTTTGTGTCACCGACAGCTCTTCCCGGCAACGCCGGTTGTCCACCTGCCCCTGCGCGCTTTCCAGCGCGCTGGCTTCGGCAAAATCGTAATAGCCGCTGGAGGAGTAGCGGTAGCTGGCGAGGCTGAATGAGGTCCCCGAGCTGACAAAATCTTTCTGATACTGGGCGCGCAGCGAATGGCCCGCGTAGCGTTTGCCCGACGGCGTGCGGGTGACGGCCTGGGTCACGTCGCCTCCCAGCGACCCGAACTCGCCGAAGCCGCGACCCAGGCCCAGCGCCCAGGACTGATAGTCCTGCGCCAGTTGCGTACCGCCGTAGAGGGTAAATCCCGCCGACAGACCGTAGAACAGGGTTCCCTGGAGGAATTCCGGCGAGCGGACGGTATCCGCCCCCGAATGGTAGCGCCCGGCGCTAAGGCTGAATTTGCCGCGCCCTTCGCGCAGCATAAAAGGAACTGCGGAATAGGGCTGAGTGAAGGTGCGCACGGCGCCATTGCTCTCGGTCACCTTTACCTCCAGATCGCCGCTCTGCGAGGTGGGGTAAAGATCGCTGATGGCAAATGCCCCCGGCGACACGAAGGTCTCGTAGATCACATACCCGTGCTGAGAGACGGTCACTTTGGCATTGCTGTGCGCCACGCCGCGGATAGTGGGGGCAAAGCCGCGCTGGCTGTCCGGGAGCATCTCATCGTCAGACATCAACTGGACGCCGCGAAAGGGGATGCTGTCAAAGACATCGCCAGTGGTATAGGTATCGCCGATCCGCAGCAGACTCTTCAGCGAGCGGACGTCGCGCTGCAGCCAGGTACTCTGTGAATCCCAGTGCCGACGCTGCTGGTCGTACTGCATCGAGGAAACATTGCGCAGCCGCCAGGCGCCCAGGTTCACGCCGCTGCGTAAATTGAGGTAGTTCGAGCGGCTACTCTCCCCGTCATCGGCACTCTTGATCTGCGCACCGGAAAAATAGTAATCAACAAACGCGGCGGGCACGCCATCGTCCCAGCGCGATGGATCGACATAGCCGCGGCTTTGCACATTCATCGCCGCCTGGGGAATACTCAACGTCAGGCGCTGGTTAGCAAAGGTGAACCGACTGCTGGCATCGGGAATAAACTTCTCGATACGAGTGAAGGTCTCTCCTTCATGCAGCGTTTGAAAGACGGGAAAGGCGCTGACGTTGACCCCATAATCCGCCAGCTGAGCGGGCGTCAGCACCGGCTGCAGCTTCCCGCCATCGTCAACAAACGTAATATCGGCCTGGCCCAGCTCCTGGTCGTTAACCACCACGGTGACAGAGTAAGTACCCGGCTGCTGCCCGCCGGGTTTGGCGAAATAGTGCAGGTCGGAGGTTTGCTGCTGCGGATCGGCAAACTCCAGCGCCGCCGGGTCAAAATAGTCGTCGGCCAGCGCCCGGTTCAGCGGGCTGAGACAAAACATCATCGTCGGTACCGTCGCCAGCGCCAGTGCCCGGCTGGCGGCCACTGGCATTGCGGCATATTCCCGCACCTTCGCTGTTGTTGTTCTTTTCATGCTGGCGCCGTCCGGTCATATCATCACAAAGGGAATTACTGCTGGGCGAAATCGCTGATACCGCCGTAGTCGTTAATCGCCCGCCATTTGACGGTGCCGTGCCCGCTCACCGGCCACGTTTTCTGGCCGAAGGGGGCCACCATGCCTGGCTCGTCGATGCTCTGCCCGCCCACCGCGACGGAGTAAAAAGAGACAAAATACGGGGTGGGGTTTGCCACCGTCAGATGACCGCCGGACTGGGTAAACTTCAGTTGCTGCCAGGCTTTTGCCGGGTCGCCCGCCAGGCCATTGGGCCGATAGAAGATTTTGAATTTCGACTTAATATTGACCTGCAGCTTATTCACCTCGCCCTGCGGCGTCGGAGAAATACTTTTGACGTTCAGCCAAAACACCGACTCACGATCGCCGGGTAGCGACGCGCCAATAAAGTTAATACGCAGGACGTTATTCTGCTCCGGATCGAGACGGAACAGCGGTGGGGTCACAATAAAGGGCACCTTGCTCTTGTCATTTTCCGCGTAATTTTCCACCCACGACTGCACCAGATACGGCGTATGGGTATCGGCATTGGTGACTGAAATAGCGGCTTCACGCTTCCCTTCCTGATAAATCACACGGGTTCCACCCATGACAATACCGGCCTGCGCTGCTGTGGAGCACAGCAGAAAGGCCGCAACGGCAATTATTTTCTTCATCATTAATAACCATCAGGTAAAGGTTGAACAGACAATAAAATAAAGCAGCAAATAACAGAGCCAGTAACCACTGAGATAATTAGCAGGAACAACAATACCGTCACGAATATATATCGCGACTGCTTCGCCATTAACGTTTCAACAGACTGCTATGGATCCAGATGCAATGAACTGGCTCTGAATAACGCGCAATAAGATTAGTTATAAATCATATTGAAATTAGCCGTACCGTTGGCATCACCCGCCGCCACGGCCCCGGTAGAGACATAGTCGGCGTAAAACTCGAGGTCAGCAGAGCCGGTGCCGGCAGTGGCGCCCGCGACGACCGGGTGATCTTTGGACACTTTGCCGAGGCTGACCGCCGTGTTCTGGTCGTCTTCATACAGCTTGATCGCCACGCCGGTGGCGCCGCCATTGGTGGCCAGCAGAGTGGTATCAGACTGATCGCGCGCGCCGTCAAACAGCACCGCAACCTTGGCCACGCTGGCCGGGCAATCTTTGACTTTGATATGGAAGGGAGTTTTGGTGGTTTCGGAGCCGGTGCCGGTAAAATAGCTGCTGGCCCATTTGCCCAGATCCACGGTCTGGCCGGTTGAACCGCTGTCGACGTTGCAGGAGCTGTCGGTAATAGAGCCGTTAAAAATCACCTGCCCACCGGTACCCTGAGTGCCTGCGCTGGCGCCTGGGTTAACGGTCATTGTCGATCTTGCGGGTTGCGTATTGCCAGAAATTGCCGCACCAGAAACCAGCGCGCCCATGAGAATTGCCATAATACGAAGTTGGGATTTCATTATTTATCTCATCGTTAACGAATATATCGCACAGTCATCGACAATAGCGCATGGCTATCGCGAAGCTGCTCATCAGTTCCTCCCTGTAAATGTTCATTGCGTTCCTTCCGCAGGATAGTAGGCACACGCTCTCTCACTCTGCTTTATTTCGACAAAGTGTCGCTAATAATAAAAAACAGAAGACAAAGAGTTATTTTGGTGTGCGAAATAAATATATTACCGGTCCCACCAAAAGGCAACCCAACGCAATGTTGCGGATAAGTTAAGAATTATCGGCGTCATAGAATTTATTTTTGAAATGCCTTTTCAATGTTAATTTACATATCTATACAAACGGTAATTAAACACGTTCAAACAACAACAGATCAAAGCCATTAACAAATTTAAAAGTAATCGCCCAAAAAGTCGTCTTGTTTTATCGTGCTTCCGATCGGTAGTAGAGGAAAATTAGGAATTTTCCTGGTATTAATATTCATCATTTCTACATAAATGAAGCGCAAGTGTCCGCCTCAGTGCGCATAATTTCTTGTTGTGGAACTCTTTTTATTTTCAAGTGAAAGATGTTACATCAACAGCGTGAATGTATTGGTCATGCCGCTCAATAAAGTCGACTAAATAGCAGGGTTATTTTGCAGTTAAAAAAAATCCGCAACCCGGACGGATTGCGGATAGAGGATGGGTCAGACGCGCGGGAATGTCCTCAGAACAGACCCAGTGGCGCGGTGCCGTAGCTCACCAGCAGGTTTTTGGTTTGCTGATAGGCATCCAGCGCCATCTTGTGCGTTTCCCGGCCGACGCCGGACTGTTTATAGCCACCGAACGCCGCATGAGCCGGGTAAATATGATAGCAGTTGGTCCATACGCGACCGGCTTTAATCCCGCGGCCCATACGATAGGCGAGGTTGGTATCCCGCGTCCAGACCCCGGCGCCAAGGCCAAACTGGGTCTCATTGGCGATGGTCAGCGCTTCCGCTTCGTTCTTAAAGGTGGTCACCCCGATCACCGGCCCAAAGATCTCCTCCTGGAAGCTGCGCATATCATTGCGGCCTTTAATCAGCGTGGGCTGAATATAAAAACCGTTATCCAGCGCCGGGGCGATGACCGCCCGCTCGCCGCCGGTCAGGATTTGTCCGCCCTCTTCGCGGGCAATCTGAATATAGGAGAGGATCTTATCGAACTGTTGGCGGGAAGCCTGCGCGCCGATCATGGTGTTGGTATCTAACGGATCGCCACGGCGGATCTGCGCCACTTTATCCATCACCCGCGCCATAAAGGGTTCATAGATGGATTCATGGATCAGCGCCCGCGACGGGCAGGTACAGACCTCACCCTGGTTGAAGAAGCCAAGCACCAGCCCCTCCACCGCCTTTTCAATAAACTCTTCTTCGCCGTCCATCACGTCGGCAAAGTAGATGTTGGGCGATTTTCCTCCCAGCTCGACAGTGCACGGGATAATATTCTCCGCCGCACAGGCGAGAATGTGCCGGCCGACCGGCGTGGAGCCGGTAAACGCCAGCTTGGCGATACGCTTGCTGGTGGCCAGCGCCTCGCCCGCCTCTTTGCCGAATCCCTGCACCACGTTAAGCACCCCGGCCGGGAACAGATCGCCGATCAGCTCCAGCAGCAGGGTAATGCTCAGCGGCGTCTGTTCAGCCGGCTTGAGCACCACGCAGTTACCCGCCGCCAGGGCCGGGGCCAGCTTCCACGCGGCCATCAGCAGCGGGAAGTTCCACGGGATAATCTGTCCAACCACCCCCAGCGGTTCATGGAAATGATAGGCCACCGTCGTTTCGTCAATCTCGGCGGTGCTCCCCTCCTGGGCGCGCAGGCAGCCGGCGAAGTAGCGGAAATGGTCCACCGCCAGCGGCAGGTCGGCATTCAGGGTTTCGCGGATCGGTTTCCCGTTGTCCCAGCTCTCCGCGACGGCCAGATACTCAAGGTGCTGTTCAATACGATCGGCGACCTGTAGCAGCAGCCTGGAGCGCTGCTGCACTGACGTTTTACCCCACGCTGGCGCCGCACGGTGAGCGGCATCGAGGGCGAACTCAATGTCTTTGGCGTCCGAGCGGGGAAACTGCGCAATGTTGCTGCCGTCGACCGGGGAGGTATTCATAAAGAATTCACCGCTCAGCGGCTCGACAAATTTACCGTCAATAAAGTTGCCGTAAGCAGATTTAAATGAAACCAGGGCGCCGGGCTGGCCAGGGTGTGCATAACGCATCGCAAATCTCCTTCTGTAGGGTTGAGACGCGGCGGCATATTGATTTTTTAAACTTGCCGCCGAACGCTTCTTACTTTGCAGGGGTTATGCCAGTTTTTTATTGCCAATAATTTATATTATTTATTAATGAGTTAGGATGATTTATTTACCAGACGGGCAAGCGCTGTCGCACAGATGTCCACTTATGTGTCGCAAATCGCAACACCAAATAAACCAAATAGCTACAATATTGCAACACAGCAACATCGACCCTGAGGTGCCCTGTGCCAGGCAATCCCTATCTTCTCGCACCAGAGGTTAACGCTAACCCCCTGCTCAGCGATTCGTGGTCTCGCTGCCAGCGCTATGGTCTGGATCCCGCTACCGAGGATTTTCCCCGTCTGCGCGCCGGGGAACTGGCGGACCGGCTCGCCAGCCACCGCAGCCTGCAGCAGCTGGCGCAGCCGATGGTGGAGGCGCTGTCGCGCCAGGTGGCGGACCTGCAGTCGGTGGTGATCCTCTCCGACCCCAGCGGCCTGGTGTTGCACACCGTCGGCGATACTCAGGCGATGCTGAAGGCTCAGCGCGTCGCGCTGGCCCCCGGTAACCTGTGGAGCGAAAGCGGGCGCGGGACCAATGCCATTGGCACTGCGCTGGTCATTGACGATGGCTGCGAAATCGATGGCCGCCAGCACTTTCTCACCCGCAACCAGAATCTGTACTGTGCGGCGATGCCGCTCCAGCGGCCGGACGGAAGCATTGCCGGCGTGCTGGATATTTCCGGCCCGGCGGATTTTCCCCACCAGCACACCTTCGGCTGGGTGAAGGCGGCGGCAAAGCAGATTGAATATCTGTGGGTGAAACAGAGCCTGCATCCGGAACAGTGGCTGATGAGCCTGCACCAGCAGGTGGACAAGCTCGACAGCGTCGAGGAGCTGCTGCTGGTCTTCTCTGACAACGTCCTCACCGCCGGCAACCGGCTGGCGATGCGCGAGTTCGGCCTGAACGCGGCGCAGTTTGGCCAGCTTACCTTTGCGTCGCTTTTTCCGACGCTGGCGCAAACGGCGGTCAGCGTCCCGCTGCCGCTGACCACCCCGCAGGGCCGCTATCACTATCGCCTGCGGGAGCCCACCCGCCGCCGGGTCGCGGTAAGCGCCCCGCCGGCCATGCATCTCCCCTTCACCAGTCCGCGCGAAGGCGAAAAGCTGCTGCGGCTGCTCAACGCCGGCATTGCGCTCTGCATTGAGGGGGAAACCGGCAGCGGCAAAGAGTATGTTAGCCGCACGCTGCATCAGCACAGCCGCTGGCGCAGCGGCAAATTTGTCGCCATCAACTGCGCGGCCATCCCGGAATCGCTGATCGAATCTGAACTCTTCGGCTACCAGCCGGGGGCGTTTACCGGCGCCAGCAAAAACGGCTATATCGGTAAAATCCGCGAGGCCGAGGGCGGGGTACTGTTTCTTGATGAGATCGGCGATATGCCGCTGGCGCTGCAGACGCGGCTCCTGCGGGTGTTGCAGGAGAAAGAGGTGGCCCCGCTGGGCGCCAGCCGCAGCGTGCCGGTGAACTTCGCCTTGATCTGCGCCACCCACCGCAATCTGACGCAACGGGTCAGCGCCGGCGAATTCCGTGAAGATCTGCTGTGGCGCCTGCGGGAGTACGCCCTGGCGCTGCCCCCGCTGCGCGAGTGGCCGATGCTGGAAACCTTTATCGCCGCGCTGTGGCGCGATCTGGGCGGTGTTTCACGCCGGGTGACGCTTTCAAATGCACTGCTGGTCCACCTCAGCCAGCTGCCGTGGCCGGGAAACGTGCGCCAGCTGCAGAGCGTCCTGAAGGTGATGCTGGCTCTGGCCGATGAGGGCGACACGCTGACGCCCGACGCACTGCCGGAGGCGTATCGCACCGCGCCTGCGCCGCTGCCGCGCGGGGGATTGCAGGCCCATGACGAGCAGTTGATTGTCGATACCCTGGCCAGCGTCAACGGCAACGTCAGCCGGGCGGCACAGATGCTGGGTATCGCCCGCAGCACGCTGTACCGCCGCGCCGCCCGTGCGGGACGGCCTCGTCGCTGAGGCTACGGCGTAAAGCGCGCCGGCAGCCAGGAGAACATCCGCCGGCTGATGGCCTCGCACAGCAGCACCAGCCGTGGGCCGACCGCCTGCCAGACCCGCTTCGCCACGATGACCCCGCCGATGGAGACCAGGGCCGCGCCCACCATATCCAGCGGAAAATGTACCCCAAGATAGATGCGCGACCAGGCCACCGGCAGCGCAGCCAGCAGCACCAGCAGGCCAAGCGCCCGCAGGCGCAGCGACAGCAGCGCAAACGCGGCGCTGAACATCACCGTACCGTGATCGCTGGGGAAGCTATTATCCGCCGGATGGCTTATCCAGGTATGGCCGAGGGGGATCATAAACGGCCGCGGATGGAACCAGAGCGTCCCGCACACCATCCCCAGCCCGAGGGAAATGACCACGGCCAGGGTCATAAACAGCGCCTGGCGGTGCCCCTCGCGCCCACCGAGAAACCACAGACCGAGCGCGATCGCCGGCATCATAAACACGATGCCGCTGGCACAAATACGCGCCAGCGACAGCAGACTCTCCGCGGCGCCAGGCTGCGCGTTAAGCGCGAAAAAAACAGATTGATTCAGGGTTTCCAGGGCGTTCATAGCGATAGCTCTCAGTCGTCATCTTTCTGTCATTATCGCCCGAACGCCTTAAGATACCCTTAACCGCTGGACGGTGTGCTTTTAGCAAGGCGCAGTCCTTCCCGCAGAGCATCGATCGCCACCCGCGTTTTTTGCGGCAGCCACGGCCCCTCCGGCCACACCGCGTGGATGGCGAAACGCGCATAGGCACTGGATGCCAGAACCTGCTGTAGCGCCCCATCGGCAAGCCCCTTGGCCACCAGCCAGTCCGGCAGCCAGGCGATGCCCATCCCCTGCTGCACCGCCGCCGCGATGGCGGCAAAATCATCCTGTACCAGCCCCGTTTCCGGACTGAAGCGCACTTCACCCTGCTGCGGGTCGTACAGTTGCCATTTTTGCAGTTGGCCGTTGTGCAGATAGCCGAGGGTGCGGTGCTCGCTCAGCCCGGCGATCGTCTGCGGCGGCGGCTGGCGTCGCAGGTAATCCGCCGCCGCGCACAGCACCATGCCATGCTCCCCCAGCGCCCGCGCCCGCAGCGACCCGGTATCGGCCAGGTTTCCGATACGCACCGCAAGATCAACCCCCTCCTCCAGCAGATTGACCTGCCGGTCGCTGTAGTGGAGCTCGAGCTTCAGTAACGGATAGCGCTGGCTCAGGCGGAACAGCAGCGGTGCCACGCAGCGCTGACCAAACAGCACCGGTAACGAGATCCGCAGCCGCCCCTGCACCTCGCCCTTCCCGCGCTGGATCGCCTCTTCGGCCTCGCGGATGCGCGCCAGCGCTTCCCGGCACTGGTGGTAGAATTGCTCCCCCTCTTCCGTCAGCAGTTGCCGACGGGTGGTGCGCTGGAATAACGCCACGCCGAGGCGCGCTTCCAGCCGGGCAATGGTTTTACCCACCGCCGAACGCGTCACGTGGAGGATCGTCGCCGCGCTGGCAAAGTTACCGCTCTCGACCACGGTGACAAACACCGGGATCGCGTTCAGATCGTCGCGCACAGATTGGTTCCTTACGGGATACAATAGAGGAAAATAATGTCACTCCAGAGAGAAAAAAGACAGTGTTAGTCTCTGCCTCCATCCTTCACTTGAGGCATCCCTTATGGCAAACGTCCTGGTGTTAAAATCCAGCATTAATGGCGAAACATCCCTGACCAATCAGCTGATTAACGAATTTCTCGCGGCGCGCCAGGCGGCGGGACACCGCGATCGGCTCACGGAACACGATCTCAGCGCCATGGCGCTGCCAACGCTGGATCACCCCCTGTTCGCCGCCCTGCGCGGGGCGGTGGATCCGCAGCCGGCCATCCACGCGGCGGTTGCGCTCTCCGACCAGCTTATCGCCGAGTTAAAAGCCAGCGATCTGCTGGTGATCGGCGCGCCGATGTATAACCTCAACGTCCCGACCGATCTGAAAAAATGGTTCGACCTCGTGGCGCGGGCGCGGGAAACCTTTCGCTACACCGACAGCTGGCCGCAAGGGCTGGTCGAGGGTGTTCGGGCGGTGGTCGTCAGCAGCCGCGGCGGTATTCACCAGGGAGAGACCACCGATGCCATCACGCCTTATCTGCGCGCGGTACTGGGGCTGATGGGGATCGGCGAAGTGGAATTTATCTATGCCGAAGGGCTGGATAATCGTCCGCATGGTCGCGACGCAGGGATCGCCAGCGCCCGGGCGCAGATTGCCCAGCTCGCCGTTCCGGCCTGAGTCACGAATAAATAAATAGCGCTGGCGCAGGCGATGTTTTTATTTTAGAGTTATCTAAATTTAGAGAAAGCTAAAATACATGACCACACCTGAAGACCTGCAGGCCCGCGCCGGAGAAGCCGCCGCGCTGATGAAAGCCATGAGCAATCCTCACCGATTGCTGATCCTGTGCATGCTGTGCGATGCGCCGCGCGCCAGCGCCGGTGAACTGGCCCGCGCCACCGGCCTGAGTCCTTCCGCGACCTCGCAGCACCTCGCGCGGATGCGTGACGAGGGGCTGATCGACAGCGAGCGCGATGCCCAGCGTATCCACTATTTCATCACCCACCCTGCGGTACAGCAGGTGATCAACACGCTGAAAACGCTCTATTGCCCGTGAGGATCCTATGACTATCGCCACCTTAACCCCTGCCGAAGCCCGGGCGCTGATTGCCCAGGGCGCCAGACTGATTGATATCCGTGATGCGGATGAATACGCGCGCGAACATATTCCCGATGCCGAGCTGGTGCCGCTCGCCAGCCTGACCAACGGTGCGACCCTCAATGCCCGGGCCGGAGAGACGGTCATTTTTCACTGCCAGGCGGGTTCCCGGACGCAAAATAACGCGATTCGCCTGGCCGCCGCCGCCGCACCGGCGCAGGCAAGCCTGCTGGCCGGGGGGATTCAGGGCTGGAGGGCAGCAGGGTTCCCGGTTGAGGAGGATAAATCCCAGCCGCTGCCGCTGATGCGCCAGGTACAAATTGCCGCTGGCGTCCTGATTTTACTCGGTGTACTGCTGGGCTATACCGTGAGCAGCGGCTTCTTTCTGCTCAGCGGCGCGGTCGGCGCCGGGCTCACCTTCGCCGGGGTGACCGGCTTTTGCGGCATGGCGCGCCTGCTGGCGATCATGCCCTGGAACCGGCGTCAGGAGGGTTAAAACGCACTCCAGATAAGCCAGGCAATGCCGCCGAAGAGCAGCCATTTAACGATGTAATAGACCGTCTTATTCCATTTTTTCAGCCGCTTGCCGACAATACGTATCTGGTAGATATAGCGAAACGCCCGGTTAATCCCGCCAATGCGATCGCCGGTATCGTTGGGCGCCGAGGCGGCGCTCATCAGATGACGTCCCAGCCAGTGGTTCACCTGCTGCGCCCAGCGGTAGCGCATCGGCCGTTCAATATCACAGAACAGAATCAGCCGATTCTCACCGCTGGTATTTTCCGCATAGTGAATATAGGTCTCATCAAACAGCACCCCTTCCCCATCGCGCCAGCTGTAGCGCTGGCCATCCACCTCGATAAAGCAGCGGTCATCGTTCGGCGTCGCCAGGCCGAGATGAAAGCGCAGCGAACCAGCGTAGGGATCGCGGTGGCGCGGCAGACGGCTGCCGTCCGGCAGGGTGGCGAACATGGCCGCTTTCACCGATGGGATATCGCGCAGCAGCGCGGTGGTGTATGGACAGAGCTGGCTGGCGGAGGGATGGGCATCCTCATACCATTTCAGATAAAAGCGTTTCCAGCCGGTTTTAAAAAATGAGTTAAATCCGGCATCGTTATATTTATCGGCCGCTTTAATCTGCTCCAGCTGCTGCAGGTGGATCCCTTCGTCGCGAATAACTTGCCAGTTCTGCTGCAATATCGCCAGCTCGGGAAACATCTCCGGGCGCAGATATGGCGTATTCGGCACGCGGGAAAATAAATACATAAATCCATTCAGCGGAGCAGTAAATGTTGAATGATCGGAGAGCTGTCGCCAGAAACGATAGCGCACCCGCCCGCGGTAATGGACGTACAGCACAGCAATAACAATAATTAATAGAATGATATACTTCATAATGTCTTTCCTGACCAACTCGGTGGTAACCCTACCTTCGCCGTCCCCCTTGTCAGCAGCGGTTTGGCGCCAGCAAAACATTAACAACACTAATACATATACCACCAAATTGTTTTAACAAAAAACAACACAGCCGGTGTTCAGTGGCCGGCCGTTGAGCTATGGTTGAGGTTCATCCAGGATGTTAACCGTGAGGAGTGAATGATGTTTTCTGTCGACGATCTGGTACAACCGCGTGCGGGTGGGCCAAAACTGAAAGTGGTTGAAGTGCAGGGAGAACAGCTGGTGGTGGTTCAGGCCGCGCAAGAGCAGGGTGAGCGCTATACGCTGAAGTCAGACGAGGTGACGCCCTATCAGGAAGAAGGCGACTTCGGCGTCTGCTGAAGCCCCCCTCCCGCTGATTCACAAGGCCAGACTGAACGGTGGGTCTCCCCCCACCGTCATGACACTGGCCGGATCGGCTTTAAATGAGAAAACTGTCCAGCGATTTCCCCTGAGCGACCGCCTGAGCAATCGGCTTCGGCATTCTTCCCTGACCGGTCCAGGTTTTTTCTGCGCCAGTATGATCGGTATAACGATATTTCGCCGGGCGCGGTTGCCGCTTTTTCCCTGCCGCCATCGGCGGCTGAATATCCGCCACGAGGTCGTCAGGAGAAATACCGTCGGCGCGCATCAGCTCAAGCCAGGTATTCACTTTTTCCTGATATTCAGCCTGCTGCTGCGCCGCCAGCTGCTGTTGCGTACGTTTTTCTTCAGTGACGATCCTGAGCTTTTCCAGCATCTCTTCAAGCACGTCAATGGAGAATTCACGGGACAGGGCACGGAGTGAACGGATATTATTCAGTTTGTGTAACATTAAAGACATAAAATTAAGAAATCCCAGATAACCAATTAAAAGATACAACGCGGCAAGTGTAATAGAAACGCTTATTTATTTCCAGCCTTCGGTTATCCAGAAAAATATATTACGTAGAAATTAGTTGTTATCCGCAGGGCTATATTGGCAAAGTGCCTTGCCTTTTTCATCAATACCCACAAAAGAGAGAATGAATAAATAAAAACAGCGTAATAGCGCACAATAAAATATATCTCATTGAGGATATTATCTTTATGGTCAGCGACTTACCTTCTGTTCATCAGTGACCGCGCCGATATACCCCTCACGGCACACTGAATAGTTAATCAGGTATTCAGAATAAAACGACACACAGCGATTCAGAGTTTTACACCACAAAAATGCGACTAATGGCATAAAAAATTCTAAACACGACATCAGTCACAGTCTAACGTGATTTTGCGCCACAGCGGGCAGTCAGGCGTCAACTCGCTGACCAGAGACGATAGAAAAACAAACCATAAGCAACTGAAAAATAATAATTTTATTAGAAATGGGAATAAAAGTAGCGTAACGGACAGAAAATGAACCATTG
Source organism: Klebsiella sp. K-Nf6 (assembly GCF_002806655.1). NCBI lineage: Bacteria > Pseudomonadati > Pseudomonadota > Gammaproteobacteria > Enterobacterales > Enterobacteriaceae > Klebsiella > Klebsiella sp. K-Nf6. The sequence continues at coordinate 66,646 of NZ_PIBN01000021.1, forward strand.
CAGAGTATTTTATCGACAAAAAGGCAATAAATAAAAATTTATAGCTAGTTGCCACTTTTAATGCAGAGATATACTCTACGCACATCAAAACAGGCAACCCAAAAACGCTATACCAACGCGCATTTTTCGGCGTTATTGACTTCATTTTCGAGGAGCACTCCGATGTTCTCTGCGCACTCCCGCTTGCGGCATGCGGTTGCAGACACCTTTGCGATGGTGGTTTACTGCACCGTCGTCAACATGATGATCGAAATTTTTCTCTCTGGTATGACGTTTGAGCAGTCGTTATCGTCGCGCCTGGTGGCAATCCCGGTCAACATTATTATTGCCGTGCCCTATGGTTTTTATCGCGACTTTGCGATGCGTCAGGCCCGGCGCATTAGCCCGGCCGGCTGGATGAAAAATATGGCCGACGTGCTGGCCTACGTCACTTTTCAGTCGCCAGTGTATGTCGCGATTTTGTGGAGTGTGGGTGCAGACTGGCACCAGATTGTCGCTGCGGTGAGCTCAAACCTGGCAGTATCGATGATGATGGGCGCCGCTTACGGTTACTTCCTCGACTATTGCCGCCGCCTGTTCCGCGTGGCCCCTTACCAGCAGGCGAAAGCCTGACCGACGCCCTTCCAGCGACTGGCCCTGCCAGTCGCTCTCTCGTCAGCCTGCTCCGCCCCGGTCCTCAACCACCGTATTAATTTGTCGACATCGCCGGCTGGGCTTCGCCAAATAGTCCATTCAGAAAACGCTCAAGCGCCATCCGTGAGCTAAATCCATGCGGAATACCATAATGCTGCTGCGCATCTCCGGCTAAATACAGCGGAAATTGTTCATAATGGTCGCAGGTTTTGATATCTGAGGCCGGTTCGGCCAACATATTGCTACGCTCTTTTAGCGCTGGATGAATAATTAACGCTGTCCGCCCCATGCGCGCTTCGCGGTTCACATAAACATAATTATCGCCTCGGCGATAGCCGTACGCTTTTTGCGTCACAACATCCATGGTGAAGCCGGCTTTTTCAAGAACACGCGCCACCTCATCGGGTCTTAAATACATACTGATTCCTCGTTATCTTTTACCGCACATTGACCTTACCTTATTCGTTAAGCGCAGTGCTTTCGGAAAATTCCAGAAACCACAGCAGTAAGCATAATTCAAAATCTTGTCCTACACTTACTCACTCGATGGAATTAAGGGAGATAACGATGGCTAACCATGTGAACCGCAACAATTTTGACGAGAATGCTGAGGATATCCATAACGATGTCAGTCAATTAGCGGATACGCTGGAAGAGGTGCTGAAATCGTGGGGCAGTGACGCGAAAGAGGAAGCGGAAGCGGCGCGCGTTAAAGCACAGTCGCTGCTGAAAGAGACCCGTGCCCGCCTCAACGGTCACAACCGGGTGCAGCAGGCGGCGTTGGATGCCCGTCAGGCAGCCTGTGATGCGCTGGGCTGCGCCGATACCTACGTGCGCAATAAACCGTGGCACAGCGTCGGCGCCGCCGCCGCCGTCGGGGTATTTATTGGCGTATTGCTCAATTTACGTCGATAATAGAGACAGCGTCAGCTTCCGCGCGCGCCTGGCGAGCGGAAGCCCGCGAGCTTCACGGAATCTAATGAAGATAACAAATACGCGTCAGCCCCTGCGCGCCTCTGGCCGCAGGGGTTTTTTATGCGCCATCGTTCGCGATCGCCTCTCTGAGCCGCCGGGCCAGTTCGTCGGCCATCGCCGCTGAGCGAATATTGGTAAAACTCATCAGTAATCCCCCCTCGCCTGCATGACGAAGACGCCAGTCGCTCAGCGCCTGCACCGCCAGCCCGGCCTCAACCGCCTGCCGGGCCAACAGGCGATCGTTGCCGCTGACCGGCATGACCAGCTGAATGCCGCCCTGCTGCGGCGTGACCCGAAAGCCCTGCGCCTGCAGGGCCGACTCCAGCCACTGTCGGCGCTGGCTATAGCTGGCGCGCATTTTTTTCAGATGACGCCAGAAATGTCCCTGCTGGATAAAATCCGCCAGCGTCTGCTGCCACAGAGTAGGAACGGTGCAGGGCTGGCGCTCCGCCGTCTGATGAAAACGCGCCACCAGCGGGGTCGGCACCACCAGCCAGGCGGTGCGCAGCGCCGGAAACATCGACTTACTGAAAGTGCCCGCGTAGATAACCCGCTGCGGCGCATCGAGGCTTTTCACTGGCGGCAGCGGTTTGCCGTGATAGCGAAACTCGCTATCGTAATCGTCCTCAATAATCCATGCGTCGCGCGCTGCCGCCCACGCCAGCAGTTGGCGACGCCGGGGAAGCGACAGCGCGACCCCCAGCGGACTCTGGTGCGCCGGGGTGAGCAGGGCAAACCGCGCTTGAGGATGATGGCGCAGGCCCCAGCCAACATTCATTCCTTCGTCGTCCACCGGGATCGCATCCACCACCAGCTGCCTGGCCTCAACGACCGGGCGGATAAAGGGATACCCCGGATCCTCCATCCACATATGCTGTCCCGGCTGCGCCAGCGTACGCAGGATAAGATCCATGGAGGTAGTATAGTTGCCGGTAATCAGCACCTGCTCCGGCTGGCAGTCAATACTGCGCGACAGGCGCAGATAGTCCACGATCGCCTGGCGCAGAAGCGGGTCGCCGCCAGGATCGCCAGGAGCAAGGTCGAACCGCGACTGCGTCCGCAGCCGACGCCCCATCACTCGCGCCCACAGCCCGCGCGGAAAGAGATCCAGCGCCGGCAGCCCCATCTGAAAGGGCAACGGGTCCGTCGAGGCGGCTAATTGCGCTGGCGTTACCGGTGCCAACTGGCGCGGACTGAGCCGCTCGCTGACAAAGGTCCCCGCCTGCCCACGCCGCTCGAGCCACCCCTGGGCGACCAGTTCGCCCCAGGCGTTTTCGATAGTCGCCCGGGAGACACCCTGCTCCTGAGCAAACACCCGGCTGGCGGGCAGACGGCTACCCGGGGTCAGTTCGCCACGTTCAATCGCCGATTTCAGCTGGCGGGCAATACGCTGATAGAGAGGGAGGTGGGTCGCTTCCATTATGGTCTGCTTTTTTCATCACAATATGGCTATCTTTTGCAGTCCATTATAGTGCTATTTTGGCTGCCGTCTTAGAGAGGAGAACACCATGAGCCAATTACGTCAGCCATTCAGTGAACTGAGCCCGGAAGTCTATAAAGGGCTGGTACAGGCCAGCATCGCGCTGGAGAAAAGCGAACTGGGCAGCGCCCTGGTGGAGCTAGTTTATTTACGCGTCTCGCAGATCAACGGCTGCGCCTTCTGCCTTGAGAAGCACAGCCAGGCGCTGCGCAAAGGCGGTATGGCACAAAGCAAACTGGATGCCCTGGCGGGCTGGCGGGTAAGCGCTCACTTCACACCTGCCGAACGCGCAGCGCTGGCGTGGGCCGAGTCGGTCACCGACATTGCCGTCAGCCATGCGGAAGATGACGTTTACCTGCCGCTGCGCGAACATTTTACCCCGCGTCAGATAAGCGATCTGACCTTAGCCATCAGCCTGATGAACGCCTTTAACCGTCTCGCCGTCGCCATGCGTCTGTAGTTCCGCACAGCCTTCCCCCTCCTCCGCCGAATTGTCCTGGCGGGGGATCTTCTGACTAAAAACGCTATATATTGAGTGGTTGAACTTTTAAATAACTACATCTAGTATTTCCTTATCGAATGACCCACAACGTTCGACGCTGCGTTTAGCGCCGTGCTGTTATCTTAAATGGAAATACGAATCATGCGCATTATTATTTACACTCGAAATGACTGCGTGCAGTGCCATGCCACACGGCGAGCCATGGAAAGCCGGGGACTGGCCTTTGAAATGGTGAACGTCGACCAGCAGCCGGATGCCGCCGACACCCTGCGCGAGCAGGGATTTCGCCAGTTGCCAGTGGTGATCGCTGGTGACCTGCGCTGGAGCGGCTTCCGCCCGGATATGATCAATCGCCTGCGCCCCTCCGTCACGGCGGCCAGCGCATGAGCCTCATCGTCTACTTCTCCAGTCGTTCGGAGAATACCCATCGCTTTGTGCAGCGCCTGGGGCTGCCGGCGGTGCGCATTCCGCTGAACGAGCGTGAACATCTGCAGGTAGACGAACCCTATATTCTCATCGTTCCCAGCTATGGCGGCGGCGGTACGGCCGGCGCGGTACCGCGTCAGGCGATCCGCTTTTTAAACGACGTGCATAACCGCCAGCTGATCCGCGGGGTGATTGCCGCTGGCAATCGCAACTTTGGCGACGCCTGGGGGCGTGCCGGGGATGTCATCGCGCAAAAATGCGCTGTGCCCTATCTCTACCGCTTCGAGCTGATGGGAACCCCCGACGATATCGACAACGTGCGTAAAGGAGTCAGCGAATTTTGGCAACGACAACCGCAGAACGTATAACCGCCGCGGCGGATTTTCACGCCCTCAACGCGATGCTGAATTTGTACGACAGCGAGGGCCGCATCCCGTTTGAGAAAGATCGCCAGGCGGTGGAGGCCTTTATGACCGCCCAGGTCCGGCCCAAGACCCTCACCTTTGCCAGCCAGGACGATAAACTCACCTGGCTCGTCCGCGAGGGCTATTACGATCCGCTGGTGCTGGCCGGCTATGACCGCGCGTTTGTGCTGGCATTGTTCGCCCATGCCCGGCGCGCCGCGTTTCGCTTTCAGACCTTCCTCGGCGCCTGGAAGTTCTATACCAGCTACGCGCTGAAGACCTTTGACGGCAAGCACTACCTCGAGGATTTTGCCGATCGCTGCGTAATGGTGGCGCTGACGCTGGCCCAGGGAGATGACCAGCAGGCGCGGCAGTTAATGGAAGAGATGCTCAGCGGCCGCTTCCAGCCCGCGACCCCCACCTTCCTCAACGCCGGAAAACAGCAGCGCGGGGAGCTGATCTCCTGCTTCCTGCTGCGCATTGAAGATAATATGGAGTCCATCGGCCGGGCGGTTAACTCGGCGCTGCAGCTGTCGAAGCGCGGCGGCGGTGTGGCCTTTTTACTCTCCAACCTGCGCGAGGCCGGGGCGCCGATCAAGCGCATCGAAAATCAGTCCTCCGGGGTGGTGCCGGTGATGAAGATGCTGGAGGACGCCTTCTCCTATGCCAACCAGCTTGGCGCCCGCCAGGGGGCGGGAGCGGTCTGGCTGCATGCGCACCATCCCGATATTTTGCGCTTCCTCGATACCCGGCGTGAGAATGCCGATGAGAAAATCCGCATCAAAACCTTGTCGCTGGGGGTCGTGATCCCCGATATCACCTTCCAGCTGGCAAAAGAAGACGCGCAGATGGCCCTGTTCTCGCCATATGACGTCGAGCGGCTGTACGGTAAACCCTTCGCCGACTGCGCCATCGGCGATCTCTATCCGCAGCTGGTGGCCGATGAACGGGTCCGCAAGCGCTGGATCCGCGCTCGCGATCTGTTCCAGCGCCTGGCGGAGATCCAGTTTGAATCCGGCTATCCGTACATCATGTTTGAAGATACCGTCAATCGTGCCAATCCGGTGGCCGGACGGATCACCATGAGCAATCTGTGTTCCGAAATTCTGCAGGTCAGTACGCCATCCACCTATGATGAGAACCTCAGTTACGCCCATACCGGAGAAGATATCTCCTGTAACCTCGGCTCGCTGAACATCGCCCATACCATGGACTCGCCGGATTTTGCCCGCACTATCGCCACCGCGGTGCGCGCCCTGACCGCGGTGTCCGATATGAGCGACATACAGTCGGTTCCCTCGGTGGCGGCCGGCAATGCGGCCTCCCACGCCATCGGCCTGGGTCAGATGAATCTTCACGGTTACCTGGCGCGGGAAGGGATTGCCTACGGCAGTCCGGAGGGGCTGGACTTCACCAATATCTATTTCTACACCGTGACCTGGCATGCCCTGCACACCTCAATGCTGCTGGCCCGCGAGCGCGGCCAGCGCTTCGCCGGCTTCGAACAGTCGCGCTACGCCAGCGGGGCGTACTTTGACAAATATCTGCAGGAGGAGTGGCAGCCGAAAACCGAACGGGTGCGCGCACTGTTCGCCCGCGCCGGTATCTCCCTGCCCGACCGGGAAAGCTGGCGCCAGCTGCGCGACGATGTCATGCGCTATGGCATCTATAACCGCTATCTGCAGGCGGTGCCGCCCACCGGGTCGATCTCGTACATCAACCATGCCACCTCCAGCATTCATCCGATCGTCTCGAAGATTGAGATCCGCAAAGAGGGGAAGACCGGACGGGTGTACTACCCCGCGCCGTTTATGAATAACGACAATCTGGCCCTCTATCAGGATGCGTACGAGATAGGGCCCCAGAAGATCATTGATACCTACGCCGAGGCGACGCGCCACGTCGATCAGGGGCTGTCGTTGACGTTGTTCTTCCCGGATACCGCCACCACTCGCGATATCAACAAGGCGCAAATCTACGCCTGGAAGAAAGGCATTAAGACCCTCTACTACATCCGTCTGCGCCAGCTGGCGCTGGAAGGCACTGAAATTGAAGGCTGCGTGTCCTGCGCACTGTAAGGAGAACAGGATGACTCATTTAACGCGCATCAGCGCTATCAACTGGAACCGCATTGATGACGACAAAGATCTTGAGGTCTGGAATCGTCTCACCAGCAACTTCTGGCTGCCGGAGAAAGTGCCGCTATCGAACGACATTCCCGCCTGGCAAACCCTCAGCGCGGCGGAGCAGCAGTTGACCATTCGCGTCTTCACCGGGCTGACGCTGCTCGACACCATTCAGAACACCGTCGGCGCCCCGGCGCTGATGGCGGACGCCCTGACCCCGCATGAGGAGGCGGTACTGTCGAACATCAGCTTTATGGAAGCGGTTCATGCCCGCTCTTACAGCTCCATTTTTTCCACGCTGTGCCACAGCAAAGAGGTGGATGCCGCCTTCGCATGGAGTGAAAGCTGCGAACCCCTGCAACGTAAAGCGCAGCTGATGCTGGGCTACTATCAGGCCGACGAGCCGCTGAAGAAAAAAATCGCCAGCGTGTTCCTCGAATCCTTTCTCTTCTATTCCGGCTTCTGGCTGCCAATGCACTTCTCCAGCCGGGGAAAACTGACCAATACCGCGGATCTGATCCGTCTGATCATTCGCGATGAAGCGGTACATGGCTATTACATTGGCTACAAGTATCAGAAAGGACTGGAGATCGTCAGCCCCGGAAAGCGCGAAGAATTGAAAAATTTCGCCCTCGATCTGCTGATGGATCTTTACGACAACGAGCTGGCCTACAGCCGGGAACTGTACGGCGAGAGCGGCTGGTTTGACGACGTCAGCGCTTTCCTGGGCTACAACGCCAACAAAGCGCTGATGAACCTCGGCTATGAAGCGCTGTTCCCGGCGGAGATGGCGGCGGTTAACCCGGCGATCCTCGCCGCGCTGTCACCTAACGCCGATGAAAACCACGACTTTTTCTCCGGCTCCGGCTCCTCGTACGTGATAGGTAAAACGGAAGAGACCGCCGACGACGACTGGGATTTTTAACCCTGCTTTCACCAGGAATATGGTGTGCTGATTCCTGGTGATCTATTTCGCAGAAAAGTGGGTTCATCTGCCAAATATTCTCTCCATGGCATAACCGTCATCACTCCGTCATATTTAGCAGAAAACCCACCCATTCCAGTCGAATTATCCAGAGATAATCAAAAAATATTACCTGCAACAAATTACCACTCAGCCCTTATATCACGGGGGCTGCGCCACCATGCCCCTCACGCCATTTTGCCGAGAGTTTACTATTGAGGGTTGTCACAGAATCTGAGTATGTTAGGGTGTAAAAAGATCATTATCACCATTGGGTATCGTATCGCAATAAACAAATAACAGGAACTTCTCTATTGCATGGCAATTAAATTAGAAATTAAAAATCTTTATAAGATATTTGGCGAGCACCCTAACCGGGCTTTCAAATATATTGAGAAAGGACTCAACAAAGCGCAAATACTGGAAAAAACGGGGCTGTCGCTTGGCGTCAAAGACGCCAGTCTGGCCATTGAAGAAGGCGAGATATTCGTCATCATGGGGCTCTCCGGCTCGGGGAAATCCACCATGGTTCGCCTTCTCAATCGCCTGATTGAACCCACCCGCGGCCAGGTGCTGATTGACGGAGTCGATATCGCCAAAATGTCGGACGCCGAGCTGCGCGAGGTGCGTCGCAAGAAAATTGCGATGGTTTTTCAGTCCTTTGCGCTTATGCCACACATGAGCGTGCTCGACAACACGGCGTTTGGTATGGCGCTTGCCGGCGTCCCGACCGCCGAACGAGAGCAAAAAGCCCGGGAGGCGCTGCGTCAGGTGGGGCTGGAGAATTATGCCCATGCCTGGCCGGATGAACTCTCCGGCGGGATGCGTCAGCGCGTCGGTTTAGCCCGCGCCCTGGCCATCAATCCCGATATTCTGTTAATGGATGAAGCCTTCTCCGCGCTCGACCCGCTCATTCGCACCGAAATGCAGGATGAGCTCATCAAATTACAGGCTAAGCATCAACGCACTATTGTCTTTATTTCTCATGACCTTGATGAAGCCATGCGAATTGGCGATCGCATTGCCATTATGCAAAATGGCGAAGTGGTCCAGGTCGGTACTCCGGATGAAATACTGAATAATCCGGCCAATGATTATGTGCGCACCTTCTTCCGCGGCGTGGATATTAGCCAGGTCTTTAGCGCCAAAGATATTGCCCGTCGCAGCCCGGTCGGATTGATTCGTAAAACCCCAGGTTTTGGCCCCCGTTCGGCGCTGAAATTATTACAGGATGAAGACCGGGAATATGGCTATGTCATCGAACGCGGAAATCGCTTTGTCGGGATTGTCTCAATCGATTCTCTGAAGACGGCGCTTAGCGCCGGCGAGGGGATCGAGACGGCGCTGATTGACGCCCCGCTGGCGGTGGAGGCGCAAACGCCGCTCAGCGATCTGCTCTCCCATGTCGGCCACGCCCCGTGCGCCGTCCCGGTGGTGGATGAAGAACAACAATACATTGGCATCATTTCCAAACGAATGTTGCTCCAGGCTTTAGATCGCGAGGGGGTGAATCATGGCTGATCAAACCAATCCGTGGAACAGCGCCCCGGCAACCGACAGCGCCACGCAGGCTGCCGATGCCTGGGGTGGAACCGCCACTGCCGCGCCGGCCAACGGTGGCGGCGCCGACTGGCTGCACAGCGCGCCCGCGCCGCAGCCGGAACAGTTCAATATCATGGACCCGTTCCATAAGACGCTGATCCCACTCGACAGCTGGGTCACCCACGCCATCGACTGGATCGTGCTGCACTTCCGCCCGCTGTTCCAGGGGATCCGCGTGCCGATCGACTATATCCTCAGCGCCTTCCAGCAGCTGCTGTTGGGGATGCCGGCGCCGGTGGCGATAATTATCTTCGCGCTGATCGCCTGGCAGATCTCCAGCCTCGGCATGGGGGTCGCCACCCTGGTTTCGCTGATTGCCATCGGCGCCATCGGTGCCTGGTCGCAGGCAATGGTCACCCTGGCGCTGGTCCTCACCGCCCTGCTGTTCTGCATGGTTATCGGCCTGCCGCTGGGGATCTGGCTGGCGCGCAGTCCGCGGGCGGCTAAAATTATCCGCCCACTGCTCGATGCCATGCAGACCACACCGGCGTTCGTCTATCTGGTGCCGATCGTGATGCTGTTCGGCATCGGCAACGTGCCCGGCGTGGTAGTGACGATTATTTTTGCCCTGCCGCCGATCGTCCGCCTGACCATTCTCGGGATAAACCAGGTGCCCGCGGATCTGATCGAAGCGTCGCGCTCGTTTGGCGCCAGCCCGCGCCAGCTGTTGTTTAAGGTTCAGCTACCGCTGGCGATGCCCACCATCATGGCCGGGGTAAACCAGACGCTGATGCTGGCCCTGTCGATGGTGGTGATCGCTTCGATGATCGCCGTCGGCGGTCTCGGCCAGATGGTGCTGCGCGGCATTGGCCGCCTGGATATGGGTCTGGCTACCGTCGGCGGCGTGGGGATCGTGATCCTCGCGATTATTCTTGACCGCCTCACCCAGGCCGTCGGTCGCGACGCCCGCAGTCGCGGCAACCGCCGCTGGTACACCACCGGCCCACTGGGGCTTATCACTCGCCCTTTCTGTCGATAACCGCGCTGCCCCCCGGCAACAGCCGATGCCGGGGGGCCGGCCTCCCCCATTAAACAATAAGAGGAACCACCATGCGACATCGCACGATGATGGCCACCGCCGCCTTTGCCACCCTGATCGCCACCAGCACCTTCGCCGCCGACCTGCCGGGCAAAGGGATTACCGTGAAGCCTGCCCAGAGCACCATTTCGGAAGAGACCTTCCAGACCCTGCTGGTCAGCCGCGCACTGGAGAAGCTAGGCTACACCGTTGAGAAACCCAGCGAAGTGGACTATAACGTCGCCTACACCTCCATTGCCGCCGGCGATACCACCTTTATCGCCACCAACTGGCAGCCGCTGCACGATGACATGTACGCCGCGGCGGGCGGTGATAACAAATTCTATCGTAAAGGGGTGTATGTCTCAGGCGCCGCCCAGGGCTATCTGATCGACAAAAAAACCGCCGAGCAGTACCACATCACCTCCATCGATCAGCTTAAAGATCCGCAGATCGCCAAACTGTTTGATACCAATAACGACGGTAAAGCGGATCTCACCGGCTGTACACCAGGCTGGGGCTGCGAAGCGGTGATTAACCACCAGATTGACGCCTATGGCCTGAGCAAAACCGTCACCCATAACCAGGGCAACTACGCGGCGATGATGGCTGACACCATCGCCCGCTATAAAGAGGGTAAACCGGTGCTCTACTACACCTGGACGCCGTACTGGGTCAGCGACGTGCTGAAACCTGGCAAAGACGTCGTCTGGCTGCAGGTGCCGTTCTCCTCCCTGCCGGGCGAGCAGAAAAACATCGACACCAAACTGGCCAACGGCGCCAACTATGGCTTCCCGGTGAACACGATGCACATCGTCGCCAACAAAGCCTGGGCCGAGAAAAATCCGGCCGCCGCCACCCTGTTTAGTGTCATGAAGCTGCCGATCGCCGACATCAACGCCGAGAATGCGATGATGCACGAAGGCCATGCTTCCGAAGCCGACATTAACGGTCATGTCGATGGCTGGATCAAAGCCCACCAGCCGCTGTTCGACAGCTGGGTGAAAGCGGCGCTCGCCGCGCAGCAGTAACCCTGCCTCCCGGATAAGGCGCTCCGTCTTATCCGGGCTCCCTTTCCCTCCTTGCTCGCAGCACAGAGTATGGAAAAGCGGATTCCAGGAATTTCCATAGTGTTAAGGCGCGTCGCGCTCTGTTAAGGTGGACCCATCGGTCAATTTGTCACCTTCACATGGATCCAGCGATAAGTTATTCATATGGAAAACCCCGCGCCCTTAACCTGTGCCTTACCTGAACGTGTCGCCACCGTCGGCGAAGGCATCAAAGACAGTCTCCCCATCGTTATCAGCTACCTGCCGGTGGCTTTCGCCTTCGGACTGAACGCCACCCGGCTGGGATTCACCCCGCTGGAAAGCCTGTTTTTCTCCTGCATTATTTACGCCGGCGCCAGCCAGTTTGTGATCACCGCCATGCTGGCCGCCGGCAGTTCACTGTGGGTTGCGGCCCTGACGGTGATGGCGATGGATGTCCGTCATGTGCTGTATGGCCCCTCATTGCGCAGCCGCATTCGCTCGACGCTGGATAAAAAGAAAACCGCCCTCTGGGCCTTCGGCCTGACCGATGAGGTTTTCGCCGCGGCCACCGCCAGGCTGGTCCGCGATAACCGCCGCTGGAGTGAAAACTGGATGCTCGGTCTCGCTTTTACCTCGTGGGCGTCGTGGGTGTGCGGCACGCTGGCCGGCGCCTGGTCCGGCAACGGCCTGCTGGTGGATTATCCCGCGGTGGAAGCCGCGCTCGGTTTTATGCTGCCGGCGCTGTTTATGAGCTTCCTGCTGGCCTCATTCCAGCGCCAGCAGTCACTCTGCGTCACGGCAGCCCTGGCGGGCGCGCTGGGTGGCATTCTGTTATTTTCCATTCCGGCGGCCATCCTCGCCGGGATTGTCTGCGGGTGTCTCACAGCGCTGGTCCAGGCCATGCTTAAGGGGATGCCGGATGAACAGTGAAGTCCTTCTGCTCGGGGTGATAGTCGGCAGCGTGAATTATCTGTTTCGCTATCTTCCCCTGCGTCTGCGCGCGGGCCATGCCCGGCCTGCCCGCCGTGGCCCGGTCAGCGTGCTGCTGGATACCATTGGCATCGCCTCGATTTGCGCGCTGCTGGTGGTCTCCAGCGTGCCGGAGATCCTCGCCGATGCCCATCGTCTGGCGCCGACGCTGATCGGTTTCCTGGTGCTGGGTGCCGCCTTCTGGAAAACCCGCAGCATTATTGTCCCGACGCTGCTGTCGGCATTTGCCTATGGTCTGGCATGGAAAATCACCAGCGGACTCTAAGCTTTACGTATCAATTTTAGTCAATAATTCATTTGATTTATTTGTCACAATAGTTATTATATCGGCTGTAATTAATGAGGTCATACCCAAATGGATAGTTCGTTTACTCCCATTGAGCAAATGCTCAAATTCCGCGCCAGCCGCCATGAAGATTTCCCGTTCCAGGAGATCCTGTTAACTCGTCTTTGCATGCACATGCAAGGTAAGCTGCTGGAAAACCGCAATAAAATGCTCAAAGCGCAGGGAATTAACGAGACATTATTTATGGCGCTGATTACGCTGGAGTCGCAGGAAAACCACAGCATTCAGCCGTCCGAGCTAAGCTGCGCGCTGGGCTCGTCGCGTACCAACGCCACCCGTATCGCTGATGAACTGGAAAAACGCGGCTGGATTGAACGCCGCGAGAGCGATAACGATCGCCGCTGTCTGCATCTGCAGCTGACCGAAAAGGGCCATCAGTTTTTGCGTGAAGTCCTGCCACCGCAGCATAACTGCCTGCATCAGCTGTGGTCTTCACTTAGCACCAGCGAAAAAGATCAGCTCGAACATATCACCCGCAAACTCCTGAGCCGCCTTGACCAGATGGAAGAAGAAGGCGTGCTGGCGGACTCTCTACGCTAAGGGCGGCGTCGCTCAACCCATTTTTACGTTGCAAGGAAAACAGCCAGGCCAGCAGATCTCTGCTGGCCTTTCTGATAAACAGGTCGGCTCAGCCGATGTGAAATAATAAGATCGTGGAGAATAACATGAGCGCAAATGCGGAGAGCCAAACCCCGCAGCAACCAGGCAGCAAAAAAGGAAAGCGCAAAGGCGCACTCCTGTTGCTGACATTGCTCTTCATTATTATTGCCGTGGCATATGGGATTTACTGGTTTCTGGTACTGCGTCACTACGAAGAGACCGACGATGCCTACGTGGCAGGGAACCAGGTACAAATTATGGCCCAGGTCTCGGGCAGCGTGACCAAAGTCTGGGCGGACAACACGGACTACGTGCAGAAAGGCGATCCGCTGGTGACGCTCGATCAGACCGATGCCCAGCAGGCGTTTGAGAAAGCCAAAACGCAGCTGGCCGCCAGCGTCCGTCAGACCCGCCAGCAGATGATCAACAGCAAGCAATTGCAGGCGAACATTGACGTCAAAAAGACCGCCCTCGCCCAGGCGCAGGCTGACCTGAATCGCCGCATTCCGCTGGGCGCCGCGAACCTGATCGGCCGCGAAGAGCTGCAGCACGCTCGCGATACCGTCGCCAGCGCGCAGGCCGAACTCGACGTGGCAATCCAGCAATACAACGCCAACCAGGCGATCGTGCTGGGCACCAAACTGGAACAGCAGCCGGCGGTGCTGCAGGCGGCCACCGAAGTGCGTAACGCCTGGCTGGCCCTGCAGCGTACGCAAATCGTCAGCCCGATTAGCGGCTACGTTTCCCGTCGCTCGGTACAGCCTGGGGCGCAGATTGGCACCACCACGCCGCTGATGGCGGTGGTCCCGGCGACCAACCTGTGGATCGACGCCAACTTTAAAGAGACCCAGCTGGCGCACATGCGCATCGGCCAGCCGGCCACCGTGATCAGCGACATCTATGGCGATGACGTGAAATACACCGGCAAAGTGGTCGGCCTGGATATGGGTACCGGCAGCGCCTTCTCCCTGCTGCCGGCGCAGAACGCCACCGGTAACTGGATCAAAGTGGTACAGCGCCTGCCAGTCCGCATCGAGCTGGATGAAAAACAGCTGGCGGAACACCCGCTGCGCATCGGCCTCTCCACGCTGGTGGAAGTCAACACCACCGATCGCGATGGCGAAATGCTGGCCAGCCAGGTGCGAAGCTCCCCGGTCTACGAGAGCAATGCCCGCGAAATCGCGCTTGAGCCGGTCAATAAACTGATCGACGGTATCATCCAGGCCAACGCCGGATAATTCGGGGTGAGCGTAATGCAACAGCAAAAACCGCTCGAAGGCGCGCAACTGGTCATTATGACCATTGCGCTGTCGCTGGCGACGTTCATGCAGGTGCTGGACTCCACTATCGCCAACGTGGCAATTCCGACCATTGCCGGTAACCTTGGCTCGTCGCTGAGCCAGGGAACCTGGGTCATCACCTCGTTCGGGGTGGCCAACGCCATCTCCATCCCCATTACCGGCTGGCTGGCGAAACGCGTCGGCGAGGTGAAGCTCTTCGTCTGGTCGACGGTGGCATTCGCTATCGCCTCCTGGGCCTGCGGGGTGTCGAACAGCCTGACGATGCTGATTTTCTTCCGCGTCATTCAGGGGATCGTCGCCGGTCCGCTGATCCCGCTGTCGCAGAGCCTGTTGCTCAGCAACTACCCGCCGGCGAAGCGGTCGATTGCGCTGGCCCTGTGGTCAATGACCGTGATCGTCGCGCCGATCTGTGGCCCGATTCTCGGCGGCTATATCAGCGATAACTATCACTGGGGCTGGATCTTCTTCATCAACGTGCCGATTGGCGTGGCGGTGGTGATCATGACCCTGCAAACCCTGCGCAACCGTGAAACCCGCACCGAACAACGGCGCATCGACGGCGTGGGTCTCGCCCTGCTGATCATCGGTATCGGTAGCCTGCAGGTGATGCTCGACCGCGGTAAAGAGCTCGACTGGTTCGCTTCCAACGAGATTATCATCCTGACCATCGTGGCGGTGGTGGCGATAAGTTTCCTGATTGTCTGGGAGCTGACCGACGATAACCCGATAGTCGACCTCTCGCTGTTTAAGTCACGCAACTTCACCATCGGCTGTTTGTGTATCAGCCTGGCCTATATGCTCTACTTCGGCGCCATCGTGCTGCTGCCGCAACTGTTGCAGGAGGTCTACGGCTACACCGCCACCTGGGCCGGTCTGGCGTCGGCGCCGGTGGGGGTGATCCCGGTTATTCTGTCGCCAATCATCGGCCGCTTTGCGCATAAGCTCGATATGCGGCGGCTGGTGACCTTCAGCTTTATTATGTATGCGGTGTGCTTCTACTGGCGCGCGTGGACCTTTGAACCGGGTATGGACTTTGGTGCTTCGGCGTGGCCGCAGTTTATCCAGGGCTTCGCGGTAGCCTGCTTCTTCATGCCATTGACCACCATCACCCTCTCCGGCCTGCCGCCGGAGCGGCTGGCGGCGGCGTCGAGCTTGTCGAACTTTACCCGAACGCTTGCCGGTTCCATCGGTACCTCGATCACCACCACCATGTGGACCAACCGTGAGGCGCTGCACCATGCGCAGCTCACCGAGTCGGTGACGCCGTTCAACCCCAACGCCCAGCAGATGTACGATCAGCTGCAGGGCATGGGAATGACCCAGCAGCAGGCTTCCGGCTGGATAGCACAGCAGATAACCAACCAGGGGTTGATTATCTCCGCCAACGAAATCTTCTGGGTTTCGGCGGGGATCTTTATTCTTCTGCTCAGCCTGGTGTGGTTCGCCAGGCCGCCATTCAGCGCCGGCGGCGGCGGTGGGGGCGCACACTAAGTATCAGACTAAGGGACCTGCGGGTCCCTTTTTTATGGCGTCAGATTGTCCAATTCTCGCTAGTTTCTGTCTCGTTTGCGAAAGCCCGCCACCCGACGCTCGGGCAGGATAAAGGCTGACCATTAAGGAGAATACTATGCTGAGCCATCCTGCTGAAAAGTACCGTCCCTATCCGCCGATTGCCCTGCCCGACCGCCGCTGGCCCGACCGGCAAATCAGCCACGCCCCGCGCTGGCTGTCGACCGACCTGCGCGACGGCAACCAGGCGCTGGCGGAGCCCATGGACAGCGCCCGCAAACTGCAGTTCTGGGATCTGCTGCTGGAGTGCGGCTTTAAAGAGATTGAGGTCGCCTTCCCTTCCGCTTCGCAAACCGATTTCAACTTCGTCCGCCAGCTGATCGACGAGCAGCGCATCCCGGAAGATGTCACCATCCAGGTGCTGACCCAGGCGCGGGATCCGTTGATCCTGCGCACCTTTGAGGCGCTGCGCGGCGCCCGCCAGGCCACCGTCCACCTCTACAATGCCACCGCGCCGCTGTTTCGCGAGCTGGTCTTTGGGATGGATAAAGCCGAAGTGATCGCCCTGGCGACCCGTGCCACCCGGCTTATCCGCCAGCAGTGCGAACAACAGCCGGAGACCCGCTGGCAATACGAATACTCACCAGAGACCTTCTGCTTTACCGAACCCGAGTTTGCGCTTGAGATTTGCGAGGCGGTGGCGGACGTCTGGCAGCCCTGCGCCGAACGGCCGATGATCGTCAATCTGCCGGCGACGGTAGAAGTGAACACCCCCAACGTGTATGCCGATCAGATCGAGTATTTTTGCCGCCACTTCTCCCGCCGCGGCGAGGTCTGCATCAGCGTGCACCCGCATAACGACCGCGGGACCGGTGTCGCCAGCGCCGAGCTGGCGGTGATGGCTGGCGCCGATCGGGTGGAAGGCTGCCTGTTTGGCAATGGCGAACGCACTGGCAACGTCTGCCTGGTCACGCTGGCCATGAACCTCTACAGCCAGGGCATCGACCCCCAGCTTCGCTTCGAGCAGATGAACCGGGTGGTGGAGGTGGTGGAAAACTGCAACCAGATCCCCGTTCACCCGCGCCACCCGTGGGCGGGAAGTCTGGCTTACACCGCCTTCTCCGGCTCCCATCAGGATGCAATCAAAAAAGGGTTTGATGCCCGTCATCCTGGTGATCCATGGCAGATGCCCTACCTGCCCATTGACCCACAGGATATCGGCTGTAGCTATGAGGCGGTGATCCGCGTCAACAGCCAGTCGGGGAAAAGCGGCAGCGCCTGGCTTATCGAACAAAATCATGGTCTCAAGCTGCCCCGCGGGCTGCAGCAGGACTTCAGTCAGCATGTACAGCAGGCGACCGATAGCGACGGCAAAGAGATGACCCACCACGCGCTGTGGCAGCTGTTCCGCACGCGCTACGGCCTGCTGGCGCAGCCTGCGCTGACGCTGCTCGATTATCAGAGCGCCAGCCAACAGGATGGTCAGCTTTCGCTGCAGGCGACGCTGCGTCACCACGGCGAAACCCGACGCCTGCAGGGCCAGGGCAACGGCCTGCTGTCGGCCGCCGCCAGCGGCCTCAGCGCACTGCTCAGACAGCCGTTTATGATCAAGGACTACCATGAGCATACCCTTGGCGCGCGCAGCGACAGTCGGTCGGTCGCCTATATCCGCTGCGTTTTTCCGCAAGGTGAAAGCTACTGGGGGGTAGGTATTGATAATGACGTGGCGCGCGCTTCGCTGCAGGCATTGTGCAATGCGATCAGCGTCGCCGATCAGGTCGGAGGGCGAAAATAGTCGCTGGGAGCAACGCCCATCACCCGACGAAACATGGCGCTGAAGGCGCTGTGGCTGCCGTAGCCCAGCTCCAGCGCCACCCGCAGCACGGAGTGACCCTGCGCCAGGCGAGTCAGCGCTTCCATTAGCTTCGCCCGGCGCACCCACTCGCTCCACGTCAGGCTAGTCTGCTGCTGAAAATGGCGGTTAAGGGTTCGCTCGCTCATGCTGCACGCCTTCGCCGCCTGGCCGCTGCTCCAGACATCGCCCGGCGTCTCACGCACCTGCTGACATAGCCGACGCAGCGTGTCGCTTTGTGGTTCCGGCAGGCCAAACGGCAGGATCGCCATCCCGCGGATCTCATCGAGGATCAGCTCATAAATCCGTTCGTCACGGCTGGCGGGGGCATAGCGCTCGGCCAGTCCCAGGGATGAGACGATCAGTTCCCGCAGCAGCGGCGTGATCTGTACGATCTGGCAGCCCGCCGGGAGATCGGCGCGCGCCAGCGGATCGATAAACAGGGTGCGCGCCGCCACGTTGCCGGTCATACGCAGCGCGTGCGGCGTTCCCGCCGGCAGCCAGACGCCGCGCCCGGGCGGCACCACCCAGTAACCTGCCGGCGTCGCGACCCGCACCACGCCGCTTAAAATATGCAGCAGCTGGGCGCAGTCATGCTGATGCCAGTCTTCCTGGTCACCGTGGGCGTAATCATGGGCAAAAGGCACCAGCGGGCGGTGCTGAAAGGAGAACGTCGTGGTGGTGGTCATGGCGGCGTCAGGAGAGCGGCCCGGCGACAGGCGTCGGGCCGTGGCGGAAGCACTAGATGTGCAGTTCCTGCAGTTTTTCTTTCGGCAGCGCCAGTTCGTCGTTGCTGTTGATGCGCACATCGCGCTCAATGATATGACGAGCGATGTCCTGGGCCTCTTCCAGCGAGTGCATCGTGTAGGTTCCGCACTGGTAAACGTTCAGCTCCGGGATCTGGTTCTGATCTTTTACCTTCAGTACATCGGCCATCGCCGCTTTCCAGGCGTCAGCGACGCGCTGCTCATCTGGCGTACCAATCAGGCTCATATAGAACCCGGTGCGGCAGCCCATCGGCGAAATGTCGATAATTTCCACGCCATTCCCGTTCAGGTGATCGCGCATAAAGCCCGCGAACAGGTGCTCCAGAGTGTGGATACCGCGCTCCGGCATCACTTCCTGGTTCGGCACGCAGAAGCGCAGATCGAAAACGGTGATTTCATCGCCATGCGGCGTGTTCATTTTCTTCGCGACACGCACCGCTGGGGCTTCCATTCGGGTATGGTCGACTGTGAAACTATCTAACAACGGCATTCGTCACCTCCGGGAGTGATTTTTTTTAAAATAAAATGAACTCTTTGTTCAGCCGCGAGTCTCAGTATATGAAAGACGCGCATTTATTATCATCATCATCCCTGAATCAGAGATGAAAGTTTGGCCACATTGATGTGGCCTTTTTCTTTTGTATCGTCAGCGGCTACGCGTGTCGTGCCAGCAGCGCTTCAAACGGCTCACTGTCTTCCGCTTCCACTTTCTTCTGCCGCGCCACCGATGCCTCGCGCTCGGCGATGAAATCGGCTTCGCTCAGGATCTCCAGCGGCTCTTCCCGCAGCTGCGTCCGATAGCGATCCGCCAATGCACGGCCAGTGCCGCCAATCCCTTCTTCAATCATAGAACGCAGAATGCGGGCTGAGAAGGTTAATTCCGGATCGTCAAAGCAGGCCAGCAGCTCGTCGCAGACCTGCTGATATGCCTGGCCACCGTGGATACTGTCAAGGGTCTGCGCCACGCGGCGTAAATCGCGGAACAGATCTTTACCCACCTGAGCCAACGGGAACTGCGCGCTTTCGCAGCCAATCCCCAGCGTTAAGCCCGGCTTACGCCCTTCCAGAATCACCCGATTCCAGTTGGTGCGGGTGCACAGCAGCTCATCGCTGCTCATCTCCGGCGCGTCGGCCAGCGCGCACCAGACCATAAACAGATCGAGGAAACGCACCTGCTGGGCGTCAACGCCGATCGGCGAGAACGGGTTGATATCCAGCGAACGCACTTCAATGTACTCAATGCCGCCGCGCAGCAGCGCATCGGACGGGGTTTCGCCCCGACGGGTCACGCGTTTCGGACGGATCGGCGCATAGAGTTCGTTTTCAATCTGCAGGATATTGCTGTTGATCTGCAGATACTTGCCGTCTTTCTGCAGCCCGATTTTAGCGTACTCTTCCGACGGCGTTTTAATCGCCCGCTTCAATCCTGCCACATACTCGTGCAGATCGTTAAACGTAATTCCGAGATTGCTTTGCGACTTATTGGTATAACCGAGGTCGCTGAGGCGCAGCGAGGTGGCGTACGGCAGGTAGTACATACCGTTACCCGCTTCCTCAAAAGGCAGCGTCGTCGGTTTCCCTTGCAGGAACGAAGAGCAAATCGCCGGCGAAGCGCCGAACAGATAAGGGATCACCCAGCCAAAGCGATAGTAGTTACGAATCGAGCGGAAATAGCCCGCCGAGATAGCTTCTTTACCGCTTTCGACGTCTTCCACGCCGCACTTCGCCTGCCAGAACGCCATCGGCAGCGAGAAGTTATAGTGCACGCCGGAGATAGTCTGCATCAGCGCGCCATAGCGGTTCTTCAGCCCCTCGCGATACAGCGTTTTCAGACGCCCCACGTTTGAGGTGCCGTACTGCGCCAGCTCAATATCCTGACCGGGAGCGATATAGCATGGCATACTCAGCGGCCACATCCGCTCGTCGCCCAGCTGACGCGCGGTATAGCGATGGACATCGCGCATAAAGGTCAGCATATGCTCAATATCGCCATCTACCGGCGTAATGAACTCGAGTAAAGCTTCGGCAAAATCGGTGGTAATCCATTTATGCGTCAGCGCTGAGCCTAACGCCAGAGGGTGACCGGTCGTTGCAAGGGTGCCGTCGGCGTTAACGCGCAGCGTTTCCCGCTCCAGACCACGTTGAATACCTTGCAGAGCCTGCGGATGTTTTTCCAGCCAGGCCAGCGCCTGTGATACGTCCGGGATCAATTTGACCTCCCGCCTGTCGAAATCGTTTGAATAAGCATAATTGTAATGGATGAACTATCAGTCCAATTAGTGCCACCACGTCATGCCCTGAAGCGTCGCTGCCGCAATAACGATATAGCGCAGCGCCTTACCAAGGCATAAGAAAAAGAGTACCGGTCCCCAGGAAATGCGCATCCATCCCGCCAGCAAACACAGTAAATCACCGACAACCGGCGCCCAGCTCAGTAAGAGCGTGACCGCGCCGTAGCGCTTAAGCCAGCCGGCCGCCCGCTCCTGCCAGCGCGAGGTTTTGCGCAGCGGAAACAAGCGCCCCAGAATAACGTTAGTTACCCCTCCAAGGCTATTGCCGATTGTTGCTATTAATACTAACCACCATGGATGACTGACCCCTGCAAGTAGCATAGCCACCAGCACAACCTCCGAATTACCGGGAAGCAGCGTGGCGCTTAAAAAGCTACTGGCAAACAGCGAGGTGAGTGACAGCGCGTCGCTCACAGCAAACGCACGTCAACAGCGTCCATGCCTGCGCGCTTCGCCGCCTGCAGACCAAAGTCGGCATCTTCGAAGACCACGCATTTTTCCGGCGCGACGCCCATGCGCTCGGCGCACAGCAGGAAGGTATCGGGCGCGGGTTTATGGTTGACCACATGATCGGCCGCCACCACCGCGGTGAAGTAATGACGCAGGCCCAGGTGCGCCAGCAGTGCCTCGGCGACGGCGCTTTCGCTGCCGGTACCCACCGACATCGGGCGACGGCCATGCCACGCCTTGACCACCTCAATCAGCGGCAATGGGCGTACGCTGTCCAGCAGCATCGCCTTAACCGCCTGGGTTTTTTCCTGCGCCAGGCGATGTGGATCGAGATCCGCCTGGTTGAGTTCAATAATCGCCTGGGCAATCCGCCAGGTTGGTGAGCCATTGAGCGCGACCATCGCCTGTTCGTCGAAACGCATACCGTAGCGGCCCAACACCTCGTTCCATGCCTGACGATGCGTCGGCTCGGTATCGAGAATGGTGCCATCCATATCAAAGATCAGTCCTGCGTAACCTTCGTACATTGTCTTCTCACCAACCGGTTAATGAATGGTTACTCTATCGCAAAAGCCCGTCGTTGTCGCGGCCAGCGGCTTAAACGACAAAGGCGCCCTCAGGCGCCTTCAGGCATAAAACCAGAAAGCCGGTCTTATTTAATACGCAGATCGTTCTCGACCATTCGCACGCCCTGCACCCGACGGGTGACTTCTACCGCACGTTTAGCGCTATCAGCAGAGGAGACAAACCCGCTCAACTGCACGCGGCCTTTAAAGGTCTGGACGCTGATTTCTGAGGACTTGATTTCTTTATCATTAAAGAGCGCCGTTTTCACCTTAGTGGTCACCACGGTATCGTCAATGTAACCGCCGGTGCTTTCTTTGGTGGACGAACCGGCACAGCCAGTAAGGGCCGTCGCCACCAGCAGCGTCGCGCAAAAAGCAGGTATTGCTTTGAACCATTTCATGGATTTCTCTCCTTGCATTTATCTCAGCCTGATAACGCTGATATACAAGGATAAATTATAGTGGAAAGCGCGGCTTGCCAATAAAAAAAGTCAGGATGAAATCGGTGATGGAAAACGAGGTAATCGGAATGGAGAGAGAAGAGTGAGGATGGTGTATTCGAAAGGGTGCTGGCGATAATTTCGCAGACCGTAAAACAACATCGTCGCTGTTATTAAGGAGAATATGGTGCATCCGGGAGGATGACTCGGCTACGCCTCGCCCTTCGGGCCGTTGCTTACGCAACGTTATCCCCCCTGGTGCTGGCGATGATTTCGCAGACCATAAAACAACATCGTCGCTGTTATTAAGGAGAATATGGTGCATCCGGGAGGATTCGAACCTCCGACCGCTCGGTTCGTAGCCGAGTACTCTATCCAGCTGAGCTACGGATGCATCGGGAAAGCTATTTTACTGCGGGGTGACTCTCCTGGCACTTACGATGGTTTCGCAAACCAGATAACAACAATGTTGCTGTTACTAAGGAGAATATGGTGCATCCGGGAGGATTACTCGGCTGCGCCTCGCCCTACGGGCCGTTGCTTACGCAACGTTATCCTCCCTGGTGCTGGCGATAATTTCGCAGACCATAAAACAACATCGTCGCTGTTATCAAGGAGAATATGGTGCATCCGGGAGGATTCGAACCTCCGACCGCTCGGTTCGTAGCCGAGTACT
>NZ_PIBN01000022.1:0-88753 GCF_002806655.1 Klebsiella sp. K-Nf6
TCCATGTCACTTTGAGTGCCCACACAGATTGTCTGATAAATTGTTAAAGAGCAGTGCCGCTTCGTTTTTCGCTGCGGCGCGGGGTGTGCATATTACGCTTTCCCGCTGCAGAGTCAAGCATTTATTTTTGCTTTTCTCCGCGAGGTTCTCACCGGAACCCCGCTGACCCGGCGG
The DNA here is from genome assembly GCF_002806655.1 of Klebsiella sp. K-Nf6. Taxonomy (NCBI): domain Bacteria; kingdom Pseudomonadati; phylum Pseudomonadota; class Gammaproteobacteria; order Enterobacterales; family Enterobacteriaceae; genus Klebsiella; species Klebsiella sp. K-Nf6. The sequence goes on from NZ_PIBN01000022.1 coordinate 175, forward strand.
CTTGCTTGCCGTTGTTCCGTGTCAGTGGAGGCGCATTATAGGGAGTAATTCTGAGGTGACAAGGGGAAATTCAAAAAAACTTTTCAACCGTCTCTTTTTTCAACAAAGCGGCGAGGAATGTCGCAAAAAACCGCCGTTTTGCTGTTTTAACCGACGAAACGGGGCGCCTGGTGGCATACTGTTAGAGTAAAGAAAAGAAAGGAACGGCATTTATGTCTTTAAGCGCACAGCAACTGGCGGCACAAAAGAACATCTCCTGGGTACTGGCCGAGAAGCTCGCCCAAAAAATACTGACTGGCGAATATCAGCCGGAAAGCATTCTTCCCGGCGAGATGGAGTTGGGGGAGCAGTTCGGCGTAAGCCGTACCGCCGTCCGTGAAGCGGTGAAGACGCTTACGGCAAAAGGCATGTTGCTACCTCGACCTCGCATTGGCACCCGGGTGATGCCGCGCAGCAGCTGGAACTTCCTGGATAAGGAACTGCTGTCCTGGTGGCTAACAGAAGATAACTTCGAAGAAGTGGTGAGCCACTTTCTCGTCATGCGCAGCAGCCTGGAGCCACAAGCCTGTTTTCTCGCTGCCGCTAATGGCACCACAGAGCAAAAAGCGCAGCTCAATACCTTAATGGAAGAGATGATTGCCTTGAAACGTCATTTTCAGCGCGATCGCTGGATAGATGTCGATATGGCCTGGCATGAACACATCTATGAAATGAGCGGTAATCCATTCCTCAGCTCATTCGCTTCTTTATTTCATTCGGTCTACCACACCTACTTCACGTCGATTACGCAAAATGAAGTGGTGAAGCTCGATCTCCACCAGGCGATTGTCGATGCCATTCTCAACAGTGATGCGCCAGGTGCCTTGCTCGCCTGTCAGGCGTTGTTGAACGCCCCTCACCACGTAAATCAATAACAAGGAATTGGCATGAGCAGAAAAAAAGGGCGCAGCATGGCCGGCCTGCCGTGGATCGCGGCGATGGCCTTCTTTATGCAGGCGCTGGATGCCACCATTCTCAACACCGCCCTCCCGGCTATCGCCCACAGTCTTAATCGTTCTCCCTTAGCAATGCAGTCTGCCATTATCAGCTATACGCTGACGGTGGCGATGCTGATCCCGGTCAGCGGCTGGCTAGCCGATCGCTTTGGTACGCGCCGGGTCTTTATCATCGCTGTTAGCTTGTTCACTTTGGGGTCCCTCGCCTGCGCGCTCTCCAGCTCATTAATGGAGCTGGTCATTTTTCGGGTAATTCAGGGGATCGGCGGGGCGATGATGATGCCGGTGGCGAGACTGGCGCTGCTGCGCGCCTATCCCCGCAGCGAGCTGCTTCCGGTACTCAACTTTGTGACCATGCCAGGTCTGGTGGGGCCGATACTGGGCCCCGTGCTCGGTGGGGTGTTTGTCACCTGGGCCAGCTGGCATTGGATTTTCCTGATAAACATTCCCATCGGCATCATCGGTATTCTCTATGCCCGCAAATACATGCCAAATTTCACGACGCCGCGCAGGCGCTTCGATATAACCGGTTTTCTGTTATTTGGCTTAAGCCTGGTACTGTTTTCCAGCGGTATTGAACTGTTTGGAGAAAAAATCGTGGCGACATGGCTGGCGCTGGCCGTAATTGCCGTCAGTCTGTTACTGCTCGTGGCCTATGTTCGCCACGCGCGCCGCCATCCTGCGCCGCTTATCTCGCTCTCTTTATTTAAGACGCATACTTTCTCAGTCGGCATTGCTGGCAACCTTGCCACGCGTTTAGGTACCGGCTGCGTACCATTCCTGATGCCGCTGATGCTGCAGGTTGGCTTCGGCTATCCGGCCATTATCGCCGGCTGTATGATTGCCCCTACCGCTATCGGCTCCATTATTGCGAAATCTACCGTTACCCAGGTGCTGCGCTGGTTTGGCTATCGTAAGACCCTGGTGGGGATCACGGTATTTATTGGCCTCATGATTGCCCAGTTCTCGCTGCAGTCGCCAGAGATGCCGCTGTGGATGCTTCTTCTGCCACTGTTTGTGCTGGGGATGGCGATGTCCACGCAGTTCACCTCGATGAATACCATTACGCTGGCCGACCTGACGGATGACAATGCCAGCAGCGGTAACAGCCTGCTGGCGGTGACCCAGCAGCTTTCAATCAGTCTCGGGGTGGCCATCAGCGCTGCGGTGTTGCGCTTCTATGAAGGTTTTGACAATGCCAGCACGGTACAGCAGTTTCACTACACCTTTATCACCATGGGCGTGATCACCATCGTGTCGGCATTGATGTTTATGCTGTTAAGAGCGAAGGATGGCCGCAATCTGATTAGCGAGCGGCACAAACGCTAAGCGGAGCCACGAACCACCAGCTCCGGCGTTAACTGAACGCGCTGCTGTTTTTGCTGCGGATCGGCCATTCGATGGATCAGCACATCGATGGCCAGTTCTCCCAGCTCATCTTTTGGCTGGTGAATGGTGGTCAACGGCGGCGTCATATAGCGTGCCAGCTCAATATCATCGTAGCCCACCAGCGCCATGTCCTGCGGGATCTGCAAACCGGCCTGGTACAACGCCTGATAAGCGCCAACCGCCATGGCATCGTTGCCGACAAATACCGCCTGCGGCCGCTGCGGCAAAGCCAGCAGCTGCTGCATCGCGCTAAACCCGCCGCCAAACTCAAAATCACTGGTCACCACGTATCCATCGGCAACCGGCAGGCCGCAGCGCGCCATCGCAGCATGGTAACCTTCAAGGCGCAGACGCGCCGGGGTTTTATCCAGCGGGCCGGCAATACAGGCAATGCGCGAATACCCCTGGTCAATCAGATACTGAGTCGCCATATCGCCGCCAAGCAGCGAGTTATCCTGAATCAGATCGCTATCGCCATCAAAGGGGGCCCAGTCCATCATGACCGTCGGTACCGACGGATAGCGCTGCATAATTTCCGGAGAAGGCTGATGGGTCTCCGTGCACAGCAGCAGTAGTCCATCGACGCGTTTTTGCATTAGCGTCTCCAGATTACGATTCATTCGCTGCTCATCACCTTCCGTATTACAGAGTACGAGGCTATAACCCCGCTCAAAACAGCTGCGCTCCACGCCCCTCACCAGCTCCGAATAAAACGGATTGGTACTGGCGGTAATGAGCATGCCGATAGTGCGGGTTTGATTAAGCTTGAGGCTACGCGCCAGCGCAGAGGGCGCGTAGTTGAGGCTTTTGATCGCAGCGTCTACTTTGGCGGTAATCGCCTCGCTGACAAAACGGTCCTTATTGATGACGTGTGACACCGTCGATGTGGAAACGCCCGCGATGCGGGCCACATCTTTCATCGTAGCCAAGCATTACCCCTGTTGCGCTAAAAATTCATCAATCTCTGTGCGCCACGGCACGGACGGCTGTGCGCCTTTGCGGGTCACGGCGATCGCCGCCGCGGCATGCGCAAAGCGGATCGCTTCTGGCAGGGAAGTCCCTTCCAGCAACGCGGTTACCAGCGCGCCGTTAAAGGTATCACCGGCCGCGATAGTATCAATGGCCTGCACGCGAAAGCCCGGGATCCGACGACTTTCGCCTTCGGCACTGAGCCAGACGCCGCGGCTGCCGAGGGTGATCATCACCGTACCAATGCCTTTGGCATGCAGCACGTCGGCGGCTTTTGCCGCATCCTCGTCGCTCTCAACGCGAATACCGGTCAGCTTTTCCGCTTCGGTTTCGTTGGGGGTAATGATATCCACCAGCGCCAGCAATTCATCTGAGAGCTCACGCGCTGGCGCGGGGTTCAGCACCACGGTAGTCTGATGGTGATGAGCGATTCTCGCCGCCGCCAGCACGCTCTCCAGCGGCGTCTCCAGCTGCATTAACAGTGCCTGTGCGCTGGCGATACGTTCTTTTTCGGCCTCAACCTGGGAGACGGAAAGCGCCGCATTGGCGCCGGCATGAATACCGATGACATTCTCACCTTCGGCGTTCACGAAGATTAACGCCACGCCGGTCGCTTCCCCGGCGACCGCGCGCACGGGCGCCACGTCGATTTTGTCGCTCGCCAGCTGACGACGGATGCGTTCACCGATATCGTCATCGCCGGTGCAGGCGATAAACGCGATATCCGCTCCGCTGCGCCCGGCGGCCACCGCCTGGTTAGCCCCTTTACCACCGAACGCCACCTGATAGTGGTTGCCGGTGACGGTCTCACCCGGCGTCGGGAAAGTGTCAAGGTTAAGAATGTGATCGGCATTGATACTGCCAAGGACGACAAGTTTGCCTGCAGTTTTCATCATTTCTGTTCCCGGGAAAGCGCGCCACCGGGATCCGGTGGCGCATGCCCTGCTTTTCTTTTTTTATATTGTCCCTCGGACCGTTGCCAGTCCGAATCGCATATTACTGCTTAACGACCAGTTTCAGCTCAACCGGGTAGTTAGCTTCCACTTTTTCGCCCTTCAGTACCTTATCAGCCGTCTCAACGCCTTTCGCGCCGATCTGCTCCGGCAACTGTGCGACGGTCGCCGCCAGTTTGCCACTGTTTACTGCTTTTTCGCCATCCGGAGTGCCGTCAAATCCAACCACCATCACATCGGATTTGCCTGCAGTCTGCAGCGCACGCAGAGCGCCGAGCGCCATTTCATCATTTTGCGCGAACACCGCCTGCACGTCAGGGTGTGCGGTCAGCAGGTTCTGCATCACGTTCAGCCCTTTGGTACGGTCGAAATCGGCCGGCTGACTGGCCAGGACGTTGAACTTGTGCGCCGCCACGGCTTGTTTAAAGCCTTCGCCACGCTCGCGCGCCGCAGAAGTCCCGGCAATGCCCTGCAGCTCAATGACTTTCGCACTTTCACCCACTTTTTTCGCGATGTAATCGCCAGCCATTTTTCCGCCCTGCACGTTGTCGGACGCAATGTGGCTCACGACATCGCCTTTTGTGGCCTGACGGTCAAGGGTGATGACCGGGATTTTCGCCTGGTTTGCCATCTTCACGGCGTTGCCGACGGCATCAGAGTCGGTGGGGTTGATCAGCAGCAGCTTGGCGCCGCGCACCGTTAAATCCTGGACGTTCGCCAGCTCTTTCGCCGGGTTGTTCTGAGAGTCCAGCACCACCAGGTTGTAGCCCAGCTTGTCAGCTTCTTTTTGCGCGCCGTCTTTCAGCGACACGAAGAATGGGTTGTTGAGAGTAGAGATAACCAGAGCGATGGTGTCTTTGGCCATCGCGTTTGCGCTGACGGTCGCACTTAGCGCAACAGCAGAGACCAGGGTCGCCAGTTTTTTCATATTCATAGTTAAGATGTCCTGTAGAGTTCTCAGTTACTGCTTTTTGTTATCTACCAGTACCGCCAGCAAAATCACCACCGCTTTAACGATCATCTGGTAATAGGAAGAAACGCCTAAAAGATTAAGACCATTATTCAGGAAGCCAAGGATCAGCGCGCCAATCAGCGTGCCGACAATGCGTCCTTTGCCGCCCGCGAGGCTGGTGCCACCGAGCACCACCGCCGCAATGGCGTCCAGCTCATAGCCCGTCCCCGCCGTCGGCTGCGCGGAAGAGAGACGCGCCACTTCGATGATCCCGGCCAGCGACGCCAGCATCCCGCACAAGGCGTAGACGATAATTTTGACTTTATTGACGCTAATCCCGGACAGACGCGTCGCCGCTTCATTACCGCCCAGTGCGTAAATATAACGGCCCAGGCGAGTATGGTGCAGCATGTACCAGGCCGCCAGGAAGACAATCGCCATGATCCATACCGGCGTCGGGATCCCCAGCGGACGCCCGATGCCAAACCAGCCGAACAGATCGGCGTTATCGCTAAAGCCGGTATTGATCGGGCTGCCGTTGGTATACACCATGGTCACACCGCGCAGCAGCAGCATCATCACCAGGGTAGCGATGAAGGCCTGCACGCGGCCTTTCGCCACAATCACCCCGGTGACTGCGCCGATCGCGGCACCTAATGCGAGGGCGGCAGCGACCGCCACCAGCGCATTAACCTCAATGCCAACAATCGACGCCGCCACCGCACCGGTGAGCGCCAACAGGGAGCCGACGGACAGGTCGATCCCCGAGGTCAGTATGACCAGCGTCATCCCTACCGCCATGATGGCGTTAACGGAGGTCTGTTGCAGGATATTGAACAGGTTATTGACGGTAAAAAAGTTGGGGCTCATGGTCGATACCACCGCGATCAGCACCAGCAGGGCAATCAGCGATTTTTGCTCCATCAGCCACGCTTTCGTGAAATAACGGCGACCAGTAACAGCCTGGGTTGTCATCTTTCTTACTCCTGATTCACACGGTTAAGCTTGCCCACAGCGGCAGCCATCAATACTTCCTGGGTGGCCTGCTCGCGTGTGAATTCACCGCCGAGATGCCCTTCATGCATCACAATGATGCGATCGCTCATGCCCAACACCTCCGGCATCTCAGAGGAGACCAGAATGATGCTCAGGCCATCGGCTTTGAACTGATTGATGAGCTGGTAGATCTCTTTCTTCGCCCCGACGTCGACGCCGCGGGTCGGTTCATCAAGGATCAGCACCTTTGGCCGGGTCATCAGCCCGCGGGCAATGGCGACCTTTTGCTGGTTGCCGCCGGAAAGCAGGCCGATCGCCTGCTCCATGGACGGCGTTTTGACGTTAAACAGCCGAATGAAATCACTGACCGCCTGCTGTTCATCTTTATGTTTGAGGCTGCCGCCCGCCCGGCTGAAGTAGCGCAGCGCAGTCAGGGACATGTTTTCTTTTACCGACATCCCGAGAACCAGGCCATCGCGCTTACGATCTTCGGAGATATAGACAATGCCGTTCGCCAGACCGTCCTGCGGCGAGCGGGTCACCACTTCATGGCCATCCAGCGTCACGGAGCCGCTGCTGCGCGGCAGCGCGCCGTACAGCACTTTCATCAGTTCGGTCCGTCCGGCGCCCATCAGCCCGGCGACACCCAGGATTTCCCCCTGGCGCAAGGTAAAGGTCACGTTTTCCACGCCCGGGCCGCAGAGATTATCGACCTTCAGGCGCACCGCGCCCGGCGCCTTATCGAGATGTGGATATTGATCTTCCAGCTTACGGCCGACCATCATCTCGATCAGTCGGTCCTCATCCAGCGAAGCCACTTCGCGCTCGGCGATAAACTGCCCGTCACGAAAGACTGTCACGTCGTCGCAAATCTCGAAGATCTCTTTCATACGGTGGGAGATATAGACGATGCCGCGCCCCTGCGACTTCAGTTCGCGGATGACGCGGAACAGCGATTCGGTTTCGGTATCGGTCAGCGCATCGGTCGGTTCATCCATAATGATGACTTTCGATTCAAAGCTCAGCACTTTGGCGATCTCCACCATTTGCTGATCGCCAATCGACAGATCGCCCACCAGCTTCTGGCTGTTAAAGCGGAGATTCAGCTTTGCCAGCAGCTTGTCGGCTTCGGCATACATCTGCTTCCAGTCGATTTTGCCAAAACGGTTAACAAATTCGCGACCAAGGAAGATGTTCTCGGCAATCGTCAATTGCGGGATCAGGTTCAGTTCCTGGTGGATGATACCGATCCCGGCTTCCTGGGAGGATTTGGGGCCGTTAAAGGTCGTCTCTTTGCCTAACCACAGCAAAGAGCCGGCATCACGGGTGTAGATCCCGGTCAGCACCTTCATCATGGTGGACTTGCCGGCGCCATTTTCCCCTACCAGCGCCATCACCCGACCGGCATAGACATTCAGCGCCGCGCCGGAGAGCGCCTTGACGCCAGGGAACGCTTTATCGATCCCTTTCAGTTGCAATAAGGCTTCCATGACGGCGACCTCAGAACGTGACGCCGGCACAGAGAATGATATTCGCAAACGGGGAACACTCCCCGCTGCGAATTACCGCCTGACTGTCTGCGGTTTGTTTTTTGAACTGCTCATGGCTGGTGTAACGAATTTCAATGGTATTTCCCTGGTGCTGCTGCAGCTGCTCAAGGTGAGTGAGCAACGTCGCGTGGAGCTGCGGATTATGGGTTTTAATCTCTTCCGCGATAACAGCCGCTTCAACCTGCATTTCCGTCGTCACCACTTCCAGCACCTGCATAAATGAAGGTACGCCCTGCGTCAGCGCCATATCAATGCGCGTGCTGCTGCGGGGAACCGGTAATCCGGCATCGCAGACCACCAGCGTATCGGTGTGGCCCAGGCGGGAGATGACCGCGGAAATATCAGCGTTAAGTACGGTGCCTTTTTTCATTTTTTCTCTTTTGCTCCACTAGCGAAACGTTTCGCTAACATAATTATTATCAATGCGTGAGCAGAAAACCATCATCAGAGAAGAGAAATGTGATCGCCATCGAAACGTTTCGCGAAGCATAGACAGGACGTTACAGCCGGAGTGAGAAACAAAAAGCCCTTCGCAATGGAAGGGCTTTTTTTACATCATATTTCGACCTGGGTACCGAGCTCGATAACCCGGTTTGGCGGGATTTCAAACTGATCCGGCGCGCGCAGGGCGTTACGCTGCAGCAGCAGATAAAGCTTGCCGCGCAGACGCAGATACCACGGTCGTTTGCCGATAATCAGCGACTCATGCGACATAAAGAACGAGGTCTCCATCATCCGGCAGCTGAGTCCTTCCAGGCCACAGCGATGGAATACTTCTTCAACGTTTGGCGTTTCCCGCCAGCCGTAGCTGGCCACCACCCGCCAGAACGACGGCGACAGCTGCTCGATCTGCACCCGGCGAACGTTATGCACGTAAGGCGCGTCTTCGGTGCGCAAGGTCAGAAGGATCACTCGCTCATGCAGCACCTTGTTGTGCTTCAGGTTATGCAGCAGGGCAAACGGGATCACGTTCAGGGCGCGGGACATATACACCGCGGTACCCGGCACACGCACCGGCGGTGACTTCTCCAGCGAAGAGATCATCGCTTCCAGCGAGTTACCGTGCTCGTGCATCCGGCGCAGCAGGCGGAAACGCTCGCTCTTCCAGGTGGTCATCACCGTAAACATCACCAGCCCCAGAGACAACGGTAGCCAGCCACCGGAGACAATCTTATCGAGGTTCGCCGAGAACAGCGGGATATCGATACACAGGAAGGCCACCAGCATCAGGCCGACAAACAGCTTATTCCAGTGCCAGTTTTTGCGCGCCACCGTTGCCGACAGAATGGAGGTCAGCACCATGGTGCCCGTTACCGCGATACCGTACGCCGCCGCCAGATTAGACGAATGCTCAAAGCTGACAATGACGATGACCACAGAAACGTACAGCAGCCAGTTAATGAACGGGATGTAAATCTGCCCGGACTCCATTTCCGAGGTGTGGATAATGCGCATCGGCGACAGATAGCCCAGACGCACTGCCTGACGGGTCAGGGAGAAGACCCCGGAGATCACCGCCTGCGAGGCGATAACCGTCGCCAGCGTGGCGATAATCAGCATCGGGATCAGCGCCCACTCCGGCGCCAGCAGGAAGAACGGGTTTTTAATCGCTTCCGGGTGCTTCAGCAGCAGCGCGCCCTGGCCAAAGTAGTTCAGCACCAGCGAGGGCAGCACGACGGAGAACCAGGCCACGCGGATCGGCAGTTTGCCAAAGTGCCCCATATCGGCGTACAGCGCTTCCACCCCGGTAATCGACAGCACCACCGCACCGAGCGCAATAAAGGAAACCGTTTTGTACTGCAGGAAAAAGTGCACCGCCCAGTAGGGGTTTAGTGCCTGCAGAACTTCCGGGTTATCGAGGATGCTGCGCGCGCCAAGCACTGCCAGCAACAGGAACCAAATCAGCATAATCGGCGCAAACAGCTTACCGACCATTCCGGTCCCGTGCTTCTGGATCACAAACAGCAGGGTCAGCACGATAATGGAGATAGGGACAATCCAGGTATCAAGCTGCGGGGCGATAATTTCTAACCCCTCTATCGCCGACATAACGGAAATCGCCGGCGTAATCACCACTTCGCCATAGAAGAAGCTACCGCCGATCAGGCCGAGGATCACCAGTACGGAGGTCATTCGGGCCGAGGTATTACGTCCGGCCAGCGACATCAGCGTTAAGATCCCCCCTTCCCCGGCGTTATCCGCCCGCATTACGAAGGTGATGTATTTAATCGATACGGTAAAGATTAACAGCCAGAAAATCAGCGACAAAAAGCCAAACACGGCATCGCGCTCAACGCCAAAGCCGAACTGACCTGACAGGCATTCGCGCAAGGTATACAGTGGACTGGTACCGATATCGCCGTACACCACGCCGATGGCCGCCAACGTTAATGCCGGCAACGATTGTTTATTATCAGTGCTCATAGACTAGTCTTTTCGTTTATAAAACAAATGTGTGCCTAGTCCCTTGGCCCACAAAAAGCGCACAGTATGCACGATTATTTGCGAAATCGTACCCCTAACAGACACCATATTAACCTGGCTCAAAAAAAATAAATCGATTCTTCAGGCTATTACCGCCCCTGCTCTAACATCTATACTCGACCCAATAACGATACATGACAAAGCACGCAACTCAATTATGGCTCAAACACATTTACTGGCTGAAAGAATTTCCCGGCTCAGCGCGGCACTCGAAAAAGGACTCTTTGAACGCAGCCACGCGATACGCCTTTGCCTGCTGGCGGCGCTCAGCGGCGAGAGCGTTTTTTTGCTCGGCCCACCGGGGATCGCCAAAAGCCTGATTGCCCGCCGCCTCAAGTTCGCCTTCCAGCAGGCGCGCGCTTTTGAATACCTGATGACCCGCTTCTCCACCCCGGAAGAGGTTTTTGGGCCACTGTCCATTCAGGCGCTGAAAGATGAAGGCCGTTACGAACGTTTAACCGCCGGCTACCTGCCGGAAGCAGAAATCGTGTTTCTCGATGAAATATGGAAAGCGGGTCCGGCCATCCTCAACACCCTGCTGACGGCGATTAACGAACGTCACTTCCGCAATGGCGCGCACGAAGAGAAAATCCCGATGCGCCTGCTGGTGGCCGCGTCGAACGAACTCCCCGAAGCCGACAGCAGTCTGGAAGCGCTGTATGACCGAATGCTGATCCGTCTGTGGCTTGATAAAGTGCAGGATAAAGGTAATTTCCGTTCAATGCTGGTCAGCCAGCAGGATGAAAACATCAATCCAGTGCCCAGCGCGCTGCAGGTTAGCGACGAAGAGTTTACCCAATGGCAGCAGCAGATCGGCAATATCAAACTGCCAGACGCGGTGTTTGAGCTGATATTCCAGCTCCGCCAGCAGCTGGATGCTCTACCAAATGCGCCGTACGTCTCGGATCGCCGTTGGAAAAAGGCCATTCGCCTGCTGCAGGCCAGCGCCTTCTTCAGCGGGCGCGACAGCATCGCGCCGATAGATCTGATCCTGCTGAAAGATTGTCTGTGGCACAACGTCGAGAGCATGAACCTGATGTCGCAGCAGTTGGAAACGCTAATGACCTGCCACGCCTGGCAACAGCAGGCGATGCTGACGCGGCTGGGGGCCATTGTCCAGCGACGCATTCAGATCCAACAGCAGCAAAGCGACAAAACGGCGCTGAAGGTCACCCGCCTTGGCGGGATGTTTAGCCGCAAACCGCACTATGAACTGCCGGCGGAGATCCAGGGGGCCACCCTGACGCTGCTGCTGCAGCAGCCGCTCAAACTTCACGATATGGAAGTGATCCACATTACTTTTGAACGCGAGGCGTTAGCCAGCTGGCTGGAAAAAGGCGGTGAGATCCGCGGTAAGCTCAACGGGATCGGCTTTGCCCAACTGCTCAATATGGATGTCGACACCAGCCAGCACCTGGTCGTCCGCGACGTCAGCCTGCAGGGCTCACGCCTCGCGCTGCCCGGTAGCGCATCGCAGGAGAACATGCCGGCAGAAATTCGCCAACAGCTGGAGGCGCTCGATGATGAGTGGCACCAGCAACACAACCGCTTCAGCGAGCAGCAAAAGTGTCTGTTTATCCCGGTCGAGTGGCTGGGAAGAATCGAAGCCAGCCTGCAGGACGTCGGCGCGCAGATTAAACAGGCGAAGCAGCCATGACGCTCGATATGCTGAATGTCATGCTGGCAGTCAGCGAAGAGGGAATGATCGAGGAGATGCTGCTGGCGCTGCTGGCCTCTCCTCAGCTGGCGGTGTTCTTTGAGAAATTTCCCCGCCTGAAAAACATCATCGCGGCGGATATTCCACGCTGGCGTGAAGCCGTTCGCGCCCGTTTGAAAGAAGTTAACGTCCCGCCGGATCTGGACGCCGAAGTGCAAACCTATCAGCAGGCTCAGCTGCTCTCTACCTCGCAGTTTATCGTCCAGCTCCCGCAGATCCTCGGCAAACTACACCAGCTACAGTCTCCTTTTGCCGCTCAGGCGCAGAAGCTGGTGGATGACAATGCCACCTTTACTCCGGCGCTGCATACGCTGTTTTTACAGCGCTGGCGCCTGAGCCTGGTGGTGCAAGCCACCAGCCTTAACCAGCAACTGCTGGATGAAGAACGCGACCAGTTACTCAGTGAGGTCCAGGAACGAATGACGCTCAGCGGTCAGCTCGATCCGGTACTGGCGGAAAATGACACTGCCGCCGGGCGTCTGTGGGATATGAGCGCTGGCGAACTCAAACGCGGCGACTATCAGCTGATCGTGCGCTATGGCGATTTTCTCAACCAGCAGCCGGAACTGCTGCAGCTGGCGGAACAACTCGGGCGTTCACGGGAAGCGAAATCCGTGCCGAAGAAAGACGCCCCGATGGAAACCTTTCGCAGCCTGGTGCGCGAGCCGGCGACAGTACCGGAGCAAGTCGACGGCCTTCAGCAGAGTGACGACATTCTGCGGCTGCTGCCGCCGGAGCTGGCGACGCTCGGCATCACGGAGCTGGAGTTTGAATTTTATCGCAAGCTGGTGGAGAAGCAGCTGCTCACCTACCGGCTGCATGGCGACGCCTGGCGTGAGAAAATCACCGAACGCCCGGTAACACGGCAGGATTTTGATGAACAGCCGCGCGGGCCCTTTATTGTCTGCGTCGATACGTCAGGGTCGATGGGCGGTTTTAACGAGCAGTGCGCTAAGGCCTTTTGTCTGGCCCTGATGCGCGTCGCGCTGGCCGATAACCGTCGCTGCTTTATTATGCTGTTCTCCAGCGAAGTGGTGCATTACGAACTAACCAGCGAGCGCGGGCTGGAGCAGGCGATCCGCTTTTTAAGCCAGCGCTTTCGCGGCGGTACCGATCTGGCCAGCTGTTTTCGCGCCATTATTGAACGTCTGCAAAACCCGCAGTGGGTGGATGCGGATGCCGTCGTGATCTCTGACTTTATCGCCCAGCGGTTGCCGGATGAGGTGATTGCTCAGGTGGGGGAGTTACAGCGTAAGCACCAGCACCGTTTTCACGCGGTGGCGATGTCGGTACACGGCAAACCCGGCATCATGCGCATCTTCGATCATATCTGGCGCTTTGATACCGGGCTGCGTAGCCGCCTGCTGCGACGCTGGCGGCGCTAATTCATTACAGCAGCGCGGAAACGCTTTCGCGAACCTGGGCCGGCCATACGCCGCACTGTACCTGGCCGATATGGTCAAGCTGCAGCAGCAGCATCGTCAGACGAGACTGGCCAATGCCGCCGCCGATAGTCTGCGGCATCTCGCCGCGCAGCAGCGCCTGGTGCCATTCAAGCTGTAGGCGATCTTCATCGCCGGTCACGGCCAGCTGGCGCTTCAGCGCTTCGGCGTCAACGCGGATCCCCATTGAGGAGATCTCGAAAGCATCTTCCAGCACCGGGTTCCACACCAGGATATCGCCGTTCAGACCGGCAAAGCCTTCAGAAACCTCTGTGATCCAGTCATCGTAATCCGGCGCACGCACGTCGTGGCGCTTACCGTCAGACAGTTTGCCGCCGATACCAATTAAGAAGACGGCCCCCAACTCTTTGGCAATGGCTCGCTCACGGCCTTTGGCATCAAGATCGGGATAGCGGCTCAGCAGCTCCTGGCTGTGAACAAAATGGATCTGTTCCGGCAGAAACGGCTTCAGGCCAAATTCCTGGCTGACCGCCAGCTCGGTAGCTTTGATCCCGGCGTAGATCGCCTCGACGGTTGCCTTCAGAGTGCCGACGTGACGCTCTTCATCGCCCATCACGCGCTCCCAGTCCCACTGGTCGACATAGACGGAATGGATAGGCGTCAGACGGTCTTCATCGGGGCGAAGGGCCTTCATGTGCGTGTAAAGCCCTTCGCCCGCGCTGAAGTCGTGTTGTCCCAGGGTTTGACGCTTCCACTTCGCCAGCGAATGAACCACTTCGAACTGGGCGTCGGGCAGTGTTTTCACTTTTACCTGAACCGCTTTCTCGCAGCCGGACAAGTTATCCTGCGTCCCATCGCCCACGCGGCTTAAGATTGGCGCCTGGACTTCAATCAGGCCAAGCTTCTCTTCCAACTGACGGGAAAAGTGGGATTTAACGAAACTGATCTGGCGTTGTTTTGCGATATATGCGGTTTTCATTTTTATAACTCCTGCGTCCTGTTGCCATTGATTAAGCAACAAAACAGGGCCGCAATACAATAATCAATCAATAAAAAGCCGCATCGACTTTTAATTCATCAAAATATGGCGCTAAAATAGCAAGAACCCTCAAACTTCATAAGAAAAAGATATGGAAAATTATCAGATCGACAATCTGGACCGCGGCATTCTCGATGCTCTGATGGCCAACGCTCGTACCGCCTACGCCGAACTGGCCAAACAGTTCAGCGTCAGCCCAGGCACCATCCACGTACGTGTTGAGAAGATGAAGCAGGCGGGCATCATTACCGGCGCGCGCATTGACGTTAGCCCCAAGCAACTGGGCTATGATGTCGGCTGCTTTATCGGCATTATTCTCAAGAGCGCCAAGGACTACCCTTCCGCCCTTGCTCGCCTGGAAAGCCTGGAGGAGGTCACCGAGGCTTATTACACCACCGGCCACTACAGCATCTTTATTAAGGTGATGTGTAAATCCATCGATGCCCTGCAGCAGGTACTTATCAACAAGATCCAAACAATTGATGAAATTCAGTCCACCGAGACGCTGATCGTGCTGCAGAACCCGATCATGCGTACCATCAAGCCCTGATCGCTTTTTTTAATCCCACATTTTTCCACAGGTAGATCCCAGCTCGCTCACAGCGTACAATACGCCACTCTGAACAGTTGAGCGGGCGATCGGCGATCATGGCAGACATTACACTTATCAGCGGCAGCACCCTGGGCAGTGCGGAATATGTAGCAGAGCATCTGGCGGAAAAGCTGGAAGAAGCCGGCTACAGCACTGAAATCCAGCACGGTCCGCTGGTTGACGATCTGCAGGCGGAAGGGATCTGGTTAGTTATCTCTTCAACGCATGGCGCCGGCGACATTCCCGACAACCTGGTTCCCTTCTATGACGCATTGCTGGAGCAGAAGGCCGATCTTTCCGCCGTGCGCTTTGGCGCCATCGGGATCGGCAGCCGCGAATACGACACCTTCTGCGGCGCGATCGATAAATTAGAAGCAGCATTGAAGGCCAGCGGCGCAAAACAGATCGGCGAAACGCTGAAAATTAACGTACTGGAACATGAAATTCCGGAGGATCCAGCGGAAATCTGGCTGGGATCCTGGAAAAATTTGCTCTGAGAATTGTAAAGATCGTCGGATCTTCTGTGGATAACCATGCTTAAAAGCTTGGATCAACCGGTAGTTATCCAAAGAATAACCGTCGTATGGTTTTTGTGCTGTGTATAACCCTTCATTTTGATCCCAGCTTATACGGACCAGGATCACCGATCATTCACAGATAGTGATCCTTCTTAAGCATTTGATCTTACTTCGCGGATCCGACTTATCCACAAAGAGAGTCGATCCTAATAAGAGATCACAATAGAACAGATCTCTATATAAAGATCTTCTTTTTAATACTCAGGATCCCGGAGTCTTTCTCAAAAGAGCAAAGCCGAGTAGAATCCACGGCCCGGGCTTCAATCCATTTTCAAACCGCGTTATGCGAGGCAGATCACCATGTTTTATCAGGATCCTTTTGACGTCATTATCATTGGCGGGGGTCATGCAGGCACTGAGGCCGCGATGGCCGCAGCGCGAATGGGCCAACAAACCCTGCTTTTGACACACAATATCGACACGCTGGGGCAGATGAGCTGCAACCCGGCGATTGGCGGCATTGGGAAAGGACACCTGGTAAAAGAAGTGGACGCACTTGGCGGGTTGATGGCAACCGCAATCGATCAGGCGGGTATTCAGTTTAGGATACTAAACGCCAGCAAAGGGCCCGCGGTACGTGCCACTCGTGCCCAGGCAGACCGCGTGCTGTATCGTCAGGCGGTACGCACCGCGCTGGAGAACCAGCCGAACCTGATGATCTTCCAGCAGGCGGTGGAAGATCTGATTGTGGAAAACGATCGCGTCGTGGGTGCCGTCACTCAGATGGGCCTCAAATTCCGCGCTAAAGCGGTGGTGTTGACCGTCGGGACCTTCCTCGATGGCAAAATTCATATTGGTCTGGACAACTACAGCGGCGGCCGTGCCGGCGATCCGCCGTCAATCCCGCTGTCTCGTCGTCTGCGTGAGCTGCCGCTGCGTGTAAGTCGTCTGAAAACAGGTACCCCGCCACGTATTGACGCCCGCACCATCGATTTCAGCGTGCTGGCGCAACAGCACGGCGATAACCCAATGCCGGTCTTCTCGTTCATGGGATCCGCGGATCAGCATCCGCGCCAGGTGCCGTGCTATATCACCCATACCAACGAGAAAACCCATGACGTGATCCGCAATAACCTCGATCGCAGCCCAATGTACGCCGGAGTGATCGAAGGGATCGGGCCACGCTATTGCCCGTCGATCGAAGACAAAGTCATGCGCTTTGCCGATCGCAATCAGCATCAGATCTTCCTTGAACCGGAAGGCCTGACCTCAAACGAAATTTATCCGAACGGTATCTCCACCAGCCTGCCGTTTGATGTGCAAATGCAAATCGTCCGCTCAATGCAGGGGATGGAGAACGCGCGGATCGTCCGTCCTGGCTACGCCATTGAGTACGATTTCTTCGACCCACGCGATCTGAAGCCAACACTCGAGAGCAAATTCATTCAGGGTCTGTTCTTTGCCGGACAGATCAACGGTACCACCGGTTATGAAGAAGCCGCTGCTCAGGGTCTGCTGGCCGGTCTTAACGCCGCCCGCTTCTCTGCGGAAAAAGAGGGCTGGGCGCCACGTCGCGATCAGGCTTATCTCGGCGTGCTGGTGGATGACCTGTGCACCCTGGGTACCAAAGAACCGTACCGCATGTTTACCTCCCGTGCCGAATATCGTCTGATGCTGCGCGAAGATAACGCCGACCTGCGCCTGACCGAACAGGGGCGCGAACTGGGTCTGGTGGACGATGAACGCTGGGCGCGGTACAACGAGAAGCTGGAAAGCATTGAACGTGAACGCCAGCGTCTGAAATCGACCTGGGTGAACCCGCAGGCAGAGAGCGCTGCCGAAGTGAACGCTCACTTGACCGCGCCGTTGTCACGTGAAGCGAGTGGTGAAGATCTGCTGCGTCGTCCAGAAATGACCTACGAACAGCTGGTACAGCTGTCGCCGTTCGCGCCAGGCCTGCAGGATCAACAAGCGGCCGAGCAGGTAGAGATCCAGGTGAAGTATGAGGGTTATATCGCGCGCCAGCAGGATGAGATCGAGAAACAGCAGCGTAACGAGAATACCGTGCTGCCGGCGACGCTCGATTACCGCCAGGTCACCGGGCTGTCTAACGAAGTGATCGCCAAACTGAACGACCATAAGCCGTCGTCGATAGGGCAGGCGTCACGTATTTCCGGGATCACGCCGGCGGCGATCTCTATTTTGCTGGTCTGGCTGAAAAAGCAGGGGATGCTGCGCCGCAGCGCCTGATTGCGGCCACCTGCCAGCGCTGATTTCGCAGTTGCATAATCAGCGTTCGCCTTTATCATTCATAGCCCGGTAAGCGTTAGCGCCTCCGGGCTCATTATTTTTTGAAGGTACTGACCGTGCTCAACAAACTTTCTCGTCTGCTGGATGAAGCGGGTATTTCGCTCACCGATCACCAGAAAAACCAGCTGGTGGCCTACGTCGGGCTGCTCGATAAGTGGAACAAAGCCTATAATCTGACTTCCGTTCGCGATCCGAATGAGATGCTGGTGCGTCATATCCTCGACAGCATCATCGTGGCGCCTTATCTGCAGGGTTCGCGCTTTATCGATGTCGGGACCGGACCGGGGCTCCCTGGCATTCCACTGGCCATCGTGCGTCCGGAGTCGCATTTCACCCTGCTGGACAGTCTTGGCAAGCGCGTGCGCTTCCTGCGTCAGGTGCAGCATGAACTGAATCTGGAGAACATTACTCCGGTGCAAAGTCGCGTGGAAGCCTTCCCTGCCGAACCGCCATTTGATGGGGTCATCAGTCGCGCCTTCGCGTCGCTCAATGATATGGTGAGCTGGTGCCATCATCTGCCGGCGGCGAACGGTCACTTCTATGCGCTCAAAGGGTTAGCGCAAAAAGAAGAAATGGAAAATCTGCCGGAAGGGTATGCCATTGCCGAGGTGATTGAGCTGCATGTTCCTCAGCTGGAAGGGGAGCGGCACCTGGTGGTGATCACGCCAAAATCGCGTTAGTTTTTATCAAAAAATGTGGAAAAAATGTGGCCTGCGGATGTTACAAAAATAAAGGTCACCTTCCGATATTATCGGGCTGCATTTAACCATGTTTTTACTATGGCTTTTCTTGCAGTTAACTTAGCGTAAGTGATTCACTGACAAAATAGTCAACTTTGAAAATATCAGGGTGCTAAAAATCGACACGGATAAACAGCATAGTGATGTTAAATTTTTATTATAAATGTCAATAAAAGGTTTTTATTGTATGTGGGGTTGTTTTAGATAATGTCCTCACTTTTTATCTTGAATATCAAAAGCATGAAAAATAGTGTTTTATGTCCTTGATTCATTAAAGGGCACGTGAAATGTTTATTATGTGATCTAATGCACGCTTTAATTGCCGTGTTTACTCACTATTTGCAGTTTTGTATGACCGCTCACAGAACGCTGAAATGCACGGAAAGTTGTCCGTTGGAAAATAATTAAACATTTATTCACTATTTTGCTACTTATTGTTTGAATTCACGGGGCGTCACCGTATAATTTGTCCGCTTTTTGATGCTTGACTCTTCGTCTTAAAGGACGTTTTATACGACACGCGACATACCTCAAAGGGAGCAGGAGTAAAAACGTGATGTCAGTGTCGCTCTTGAGTCGAAACGTTGCTCGCAAGCTTCTGTTTATTCAGTTACTGGCAGTAATAGCAAGTGGACTGCTGTTCAGCCTCAAAGACCCCTTCTGGGGCATTTCCGCAGTATGCGGCGGTTTGGCAGTGGTTTTGCCAAACCTGATGTTTATGATTTTTGCCTGGCGTCATCAGGCGCATACACCAGCAAAAGGCCGTGTGGCCTGGACCTTCGCCTTCGGTGAAGCCTTCAAGGTGTTGCTGACCTTCGCCCTTCTGGCGATGGCGCTGGCTGTTTTAAAAGTGGTATTTATGCCGCTGATCGTGACGTGGGTTTTGGTGCTGGTGGTACAAGTTCTGGCGCCAGCTGTAATTAACAACAAAGGGTAAAGGCATCATGGCTTCAGAAAATATGACGCCGCAGGATTACATAGGACACCATCTGAACAACCTTCAGCTGGACCTACGTACATTCTCGCTGGTGGATCCGCACAACCACACAGCCACCTTCTGGACGCTCAACATTGACTCCATGTTTTTCTCGGTGGTTCTCGGTCTGCTGTTCCTTGCCATGTTCCGTAGCGTTGCTAAGAAAGCGACCAGCGGCGTACCAGGGAAATTCCAAACCTTCATCGAAATGATCATCGGCTTCGTCCATGGCAGCGTCAAAGACATGTACCATGGCAAGAGCAAGGTTATCGCGCCACTGGCGCTGACCGTGTTCGTCTGGGTCTTCCTGATGAACCTGATGGACCTCTTGCCTATCGATTTCTTACCTTGGATCGGTGAGCACATACTCGGCCTGCCTGCACTGCGCGTGGTTCCGTCTGCCGACGTGAACATCACCCTGTCGATGGCGCTTGGCGTGTTCATCCTGATCATTTTCTACAGCATCAAAATGAAAGGCGTAGGTGGGTTCGTTAAAGAACTGACCATGCAGCCGTTCAATCACTGGGCGTTCATTCCTGTCAACTTAATCCTTGAAGGGGTAAGCCTGCTGTCCAAACCGGTTTCTCTTGGTCTGCGACTGTTCGGCAACATGTATGCCGGTGAGCTGATTTTCATTCTGATTGCTGGTCTGTTGCCGTGGTGGTCACAGTGGATCCTGAATGTGCCTTGGGCCATTTTCCACATCCTGATTATTACGCTGCAAGCCTTCATCTTCATGGTTCTGACGATTGTCTATCTGTCGATGGCGTCCGAAGAGCATTGATTTTTACCAACACTACTACGTTTTAACTGAAACAAACTGGAGACTGTCATGGAAAACCTGAATATGGATCTGCTGTACATGGCTGCCGCTGTGATGATGGGTCTGGCGGCAATCGGTGCTGCGATCGGTATCGGCATCCTCGGAGGTAAATTCCTGGAAGGCGCAGCGCGTCAACCGGATCTGATTCCTCTGCTGCGTACTCAGTTCTTTATCGTTATGGGTCTGGTGGATGCTATCCCGATGATCGCTGTAGGTCTGGGTCTGTACGTGATGTTCGCCGTCGCGTAGTAAGTTGTTAGAAACCTAAGCCACAGAGTTAATTAAAGAGGTATTGTGCTGTGAACATGAACGCAACAATCCTCGGCCAGGCCATCGCGTTTGTTATCTTCGTATGGTTCTGCATGAAGTACGTATGGCCGCCTTTAATGGCTGCCATCGAAAAACGCCAGAAAGAGATTTCTGACGGTTTAGCTTCTGCAGAACGCGCTAAGAAAGATTTGGACCTTGCACAGGCCAACGCGACCGACCAGCTGAAAAAAGCGAAAGCGGAAGCCCAGGTAATCATTGAGCAGGCGAACAAGCGTCGCTCTCAGATTCTGGACGAAGCTAAAGCTGAAGCAGAACAGGAACGCACCAAAATCGTTGCACAAGCGCAGGCTGAAATTGATGCTGAGCGTAAACGTGCACGTGAGGAGCTGCGTAAGCAGGTCGCTATCCTGGCTGTTGCTGGCGCCGAGAAGATCATCGAACGTTCCGTGGATGAAGCTGCTAACAGCGACATCGTGGATAAACTTGTCGCTGAACTGTAAGGAGGGAGGGGCTGATGTCTGAATTTGTAACGGTAGCTCGCCCCTACGCCAAAGCAGCTTTTGACTTTGCCGTCGAACACAACAGTGTTGAACGCTGGCAGGATATGCTGGCGTTTGCCGCCGAAGTGACCAAAAACGACCAAATGGCAGAGCTTCTCTCCGGTGCTTTGGCGCCGGAAACGCTCTCAGAAGCGTTTATCGCTATCTGCGGTGAGCAACTCGACGAAAACGGCCAGAACCTGATTAAGGTGATGGCGGAAAACAATCGTCTGAAAGTGCTCCCGGACGTTCTTGAGCAATTCATTCACCTGCGTGCGGCCAGTGAGGCCATCGCAGAGGTAGAAGTAATATCTGCCAACCAACTGAGTGATGAACAGCTTGCCAGGATCGTCAGCGCGATGGAAAAACGTCTGTCACGCAAAGTTAAGCTGAATTGCAAAATCGATAAGTCTGTTATGGCAGGTATTATCATCCGTGCGGGTGATATGGTCATTGATGGTAGCGTACGCGGCCGTCTTGATCGCCTTGCAGACGTCTTGCAGTCTTAAGGGGACTGGAGCATGCAACTGAATTCCACCGAAATCAGCGAACTGATCAAGCAGCGCATTGCTCAGTTCAATGTTGTGAGCGAAGCTCATAACGAAGGTACTATTGTTTCTGTAAGTGACGGTGTTATCCGCATCCACGGCCTTGCCGAATGTATGCAGGGTGAGATGATCTCCCTGCCGGGTAACCGTTACGCTATCGCATTGAACCTGGAGCGCGACTCCGTTGGTGCCGTGGTGATGGGTCCGTATGCTGACCTCGCCGAAGGCATGAAGGTTAAATGTACTGGCCGTATCCTGGAAGTTCCGGTTGGCCGCGGCCTGCTGGGCCGTGTGGTTAACACCCTGGGCGCGCCAATTGATGGTAAAGGTCCGCTGGAAAACGACGGTTTCTCCGCCGTAGAAGCGATCGCACCGGGCGTAATCGAACGTCAGTCCGTCGATCAGCCGGTACAGACCGGTTATAAATCCGTTGACGCCATGATCCCAATCGGTCGTGGTCAGCGTGAACTGATCATCGGCGACCGTCAGACCGGTAAAACTGCGCTGGCTATCGATGCCATCATCAACCAGCGTGATTCCGGTATCAAGTGCGTCTATGTTGCTATCGGCCAGAAAGCGTCCACCATCTCTAACGTGGTGCGTAAACTGGAAGAGCACGGCGCGCTGGCTAACACCATCGTGGTGGTAGCGACTGCATCCGAATCTGCTGCACTGCAATACCTGGCGCCATACGCTGGTTGCGCAATGGGCGAATACTTCCGCGACCGCGGCGAAGATGCGCTGATCATTTACGATGACCTGTCTAAACAGGCTGTTGCTTATCGTCAGATCTCCCTGCTGCTCCGTCGTCCGCCAGGACGTGAAGCCTTCCCGGGCGACGTATTCTACCTCCACTCTCGTCTGCTGGAGCGTGCTGCGCGTGTTAACGCCGAATACGTTGAAGCTTTCACCAAAGGTGAAGTGAAAGGGAAAACCGGTTCTCTGACTGCGCTGCCGATTATCGAAACGCAGGCGGGCGACGTTTCCGCATTCGTTCCGACCAACGTAATCTCCATTACCGATGGT
This sequence comes from Klebsiella sp. K-Nf6, assembly GCF_002806655.1. NCBI lineage: Bacteria > Pseudomonadati > Pseudomonadota > Gammaproteobacteria > Enterobacterales > Enterobacteriaceae > Klebsiella > Klebsiella sp. K-Nf6. The sequence continues at coordinate 22,964 of NZ_PIBN01000022.1, forward strand.
CAGATCTTCCTGGAAACCAACCTGTTTAACGCCGGTATTCGTCCTGCGGTTAACCCGGGTATCTCCGTATCCCGTGTTGGTGGTGCAGCGCAGACCAAGATCATGAAGAAACTGTCCGGTGGTATCCGTACCGCACTGGCGCAGTATCGTGAACTGGCAGCGTTCTCCCAGTTTGCATCCGACCTTGACGATGCAACCCGCAAACAGCTGGACCACGGTCAGAAAGTGACCGAACTGCTGAAACAGAAACAGTATGCGCCGATGTCCGTTGCGCAGCAGTCTCTGGTTCTGTTCGCAGCAGAACGTGGTTACCTGGCTGATGTAGAACTGGCGAAAATCGGTAGCTTCGAAGCCGCTCTGCTGGCTTACGTCGACCGTGATCACGCTCCGCTGATGCAAGAGATTAACCAGTCCGGTGGCTATAACGACGAAATCGAAGGCAAGCTGAAAGGCATCCTCGATTCCTTCAAAGCAACCCAGTCCTGGTAACGTCTGGCGGTCTGTCTTAGGGCAGGCCGCAAGGCATTGAGGAGAAGCTCATGGCCGGCGCAAAAGAGATACGTAGTAAGATCGCAAGCGTCCAGAACACGCAAAAGATCACTAAAGCGATGGAGATGGTCGCCGCTTCCAAAATGCGTAAATCGCAGGAGCGCATGGCGGCCAGCCGTCCTTACGCAGATACTATGCGCAAAGTGATTGGTCACCTTGCGAACGGTAATCTGGAATATAAGCACCCTTACCTGGAAGAACGCGACGTTAAGCGCGTGGGCTACCTGGTGGTGTCGACCGACCGTGGTCTGTGCGGCGGCTTGAACATTAACCTGTTCAAGAAACTGCTGGCGGAAATGAAAGCATGGTCCGATAAAGGCGTTCAGTGCGACCTCGCAATGATCGGCTCTAAAGGCGTCTCTTTCTTTAACGCCGTTGGCGGTAACGTGGTTGCACAGGTGACTGGTATGGGGGATAACCCCTCCCTGTCCGAACTGATCGGCCCGGTAAAAGTGATGTTGCAGGCCTATGATGAAGGCCGTCTGGACAAGCTGTACGTTGTCAGCAACAAATTTATTAACACCATGTCTCAGGTTCCGACGATCACTCAACTGCTGCCGTTACCGGCATCAGAAGACGCTGATCTGAAACGTAAATCCTGGGATTACCTGTACGAACCCGATCCGAAAGCGCTGCTGGATACCCTCCTGCGTCGTTATGTCGAATCTCAGGTCTATCAGGGCGTGGTAGAAAACCTGGCCAGCGAGCAGGCCGCACGTATGGTGGCGATGAAAGCCGCGACCGACAATGGCGGCAGCCTGATTAAAGAGCTGCAGTTGGTATACAACAAAGCTCGACAGGCCAGCATTACTCAGGAACTCACCGAGATCGTCGGTGGTGCATCCGCGGTATAACCAGGTTAATTCGTAGAGGATTCAAGATGGCTACTGGAAAAATTGTCCAGGTAATCGGCGCCGTAGTTGACGTCGAATTCCCTCAGGATGCCGTACCGCGCGTGTACGAAGCTCTTGAGGTGCAGAATGGTAAAGAAGTTCTGGTGCTGGAAGTTCAGCAGCAGCTCGGCGGCGGTATCGTTCGTACCATCGCCATGGGTTCTTCCGATGGTCTTCGCCGCGGTCTGGAAGTAAAAGACCTCGAGCACCCAATCGAAGTCCCGGTAGGTAAAGCAACACTGGGTCGTATCATGAACGTACTGGGTCAGCCGGTCGACATGAAAGGCGATATCGGTGAAGAAGAGCGTTGGGCTATCCACCGTGCAGCACCTTCCTATGAAGAGCTGTCCAGCTCTCAGGAACTGCTGGAAACCGGTATCAAAGTTATCGACCTGATGTGTCCGTTCGCGAAGGGCGGTAAAGTTGGTCTGTTCGGTGGTGCGGGTGTAGGTAAAACCGTAAACATGATGGAGCTGATCCGTAACATCGCGATCGAGCACTCCGGTTACTCTGTGTTTGCGGGCGTCGGTGAGCGTACTCGTGAGGGTAACGACTTCTACCACGAAATGACCGACTCCAACGTTATCGATAAAGTATCCCTGGTTTACGGCCAGATGAACGAGCCGCCGGGAAACCGTCTGCGCGTTGCACTGACCGGCCTGACCATGGCTGAGAAATTCCGTGACGAAGGTCGTGACGTTCTGCTGTTCGTCGATAACATCTATCGTTACACCCTGGCCGGTACTGAAGTATCCGCACTGCTGGGTCGTATGCCTTCAGCGGTAGGTTATCAGCCGACTCTGGCGGAAGAGATGGGCGTTCTGCAGGAACGTATCACCTCCACCAAAACCGGTTCTATCACCTCCGTACAGGCGGTATACGTACCGGCGGATGACTTAACTGACCCATCCCCAGCCACTACCTTTGCTCACTTAGATGCAACCGTAGTACTGAGCCGTCAGATCGCTTCCCTGGGTATCTACCCGGCCGTTGACCCGCTGGACTCCACCAGCCGTCAGCTGGATCCGCTGGTTGTTGGTCAGGAACACTACGACACCGCGCGTGGCGTTCAGTCCATCCTGCAGCGTTATCAGGAACTGAAAGACATCATCGCCATCCTCGGTATGGACGAACTGTCTGAAGAAGACAAACTGGTGGTAGCTCGCGCACGTAAGATCCAGCGCTTCCTGTCCCAGCCGTTCTTCGTAGCAGAAGTCTTTACCGGTTCTCCGGGCAAATACGTGGCGCTGAAAGACACTATCCGTGGCTTTAAAGGCATCATGGAAGGCGAATACGATCACCTGCCAGAGCAGGCGTTCTACATGGTCGGTTCCATCGACGAAGCCGTGGAAAAAGCCAAAAAACTTTAACGCCTTAATCGGAGGGTGATATGGCAATGACTTACCACCTGGACGTCGTCAGCGCAGAGTTACAAATGTTCTCTGGTCTGGTCGAAAAAATCCAGGTAACGGGTAGCGAAGGTGAACTGGGTATTTACCCGGGACACGCGCCGCTGCTCACCGCCATTAAGCCTGGTATGATTCGCATCGTTAAACAGCACGGTCATGAAGAGTTTATCTATCTGTCTGGCGGCATTCTTGAAGTGCAGCCTGGCAGCGTGACCGTTCTGGCGGATACCGCAATTCGCGGTCAGGACCTCGACGAAGCGCGAGCGCTGGAAGCGAAACGCAAAGCCGAAGAGCACATTAAGAGCTCCCACGGCGATGTGGATTACGCTCAGGCGTCTGCGGAACTGGCCAAAGCGATCGCTAAACTGCGCGTTATCGAGTTGACCAAAAAAGCGATGTAACACCGGCTTGAACGTAAAAAGCCAGTCTGGTTTCCAGGCTGGCTTTTTTTATGGCCAGCGGCTGGCGAGCGGGTAAAGTGAAAACAGGATCCACCCTTAATTGTTATTGATTAGTTAAATGATGAGGCGTAGACTCTATTTTGTGATGTATGTCACATAAAAGAACGTTATCAAACTGCACCTGCGTCAGGAAATCATCATGAAACTGTTCCATAAAATCATCGCCAAATTCAGCGTACTGAGCTTCTAAGCCACGCGCTATTCCCCGGCTTGCACGACGTATCGCCCATCAAAACGACAACACTGGCGATGTGAAACCGGTAAATGAAGGTCACCTGACGGTGGCCTTTTGTATTTTATTGATGCCACCAATCACTTCAGCTCTCCTCTGCCTGCGGCTGATTTCCACTCAGTCGGCTCATATCCTGTTGATCTCCGCCAATAGGGCCGCGCTCTGCCGCTTTATTCAGGTGGCGAAAAAACAGCAAAAGCAGTGAGATAGTCAATGATTACCCTCCCCACCCTCCTTTTTCAGCGTTAAACTGATTTGCAGTGGTCAAAAATAGCGTCATAAAATGGTGTATAACCGCGAGCCTGGACGTTTTCTCCACGTCTCGTTTTATGATGAAAAATATGTAGAAATTTCAACGTGAAAGGCTTTTACTTTCCGTTCTAACTACCGTCAGGATGAGTATGTCAAATAGTGCGATGAGCGTGGTTATCCTTGCCGCAGGCAAAGGGACCCGCATGTATTCCGATCTTCCTAAGGTGCTGCATACCCTGGCCGGGAAGCCTATGGTGCAGCATGTCATTGATGCCGCTAACGATTTAGGCGCATGTGCGGTGCATCTGGTGTACGGTCACGGTGGCGATCTGCTGCGTCAGACCCTCCATGAAGACAACCTGAATTGGGTGCTGCAGGCCGAGCAGCTCGGAACCGGACACGCCATGCAGCAGGCAGCACCCTTCTTCAATGATGATGAAGACATCCTGATGCTCTATGGCGACGTGCCGCTGATTTCCGTTGAGACGCTACAGCGCCTGCGCGCCGCGAAACCACAGGGTGGTATTGGTCTGCTGACGGTGAAGTTGGATGACCCAACGGGCTACGGCCGCATTACCCGTGAAAATGGCCAGGTGACGGGCATCGTTGAGCACAAAGATGCCAGCGAGGCGCAGCGCCAGATCCAGGAAATCAACACCGGGATCCTGATCGCCGGCGGAGCAGACCTCAAGCGCTGGCTGGCGAAGCTCACCAATAACAACGCTCAGGGCGAATACTACATCACCGATATCATCGCCATGGCGTATCAGGAAGGGCACGAGATCGTCGCGGTGCATCCGCAGCGCCTGAGCGAAGTCGAAGGCGTCAACAATCGCCTGCAGCTTGCGCGCCTGGAGCGCGTTTACCAGGCTGAGCAGGCAGAAAAATTACTGCTGGCGGGCGTGATGCTGCGCGATCCGGCGCGTTTCGATCTGCGCGGTACGCTGCAGCACGGGCGCGATGTGGAGATCGATACTAACGTTATTCTGGAAGGCAATGTGGTGCTGGGCGATCGTGTGAAAATCGGCGCCGGCTGCGTGATCAAAAATAGCACCATCGGCGATGACTGCGAAATTAGCCCCTATAGCGTGGTGGAAGATGCCCTGCTGCAGGCTGCCTGCACCATCGGCCCATTTGCCCGTCTGCGCCCGGGCGCCGAACTGCTGGAAGGCGCCCACGTTGGCAACTTCGTGGAAATGAAAAAAGCGCGTCTCGGGAAAGGCTCCAAGGCGGGTCATCTGACCTATCTGGGCGATGCGGAGATCGGTGATAACGTCAATATCGGCGCCGGCACCATCACCTGCAACTACGATGGCGCGAATAAACACAAAACGATTATTGGCGATGATGTCTTTGTCGGCTCGGATACCCAGCTGGTGGCGCCAGTCACGGTAGGCAACGGTGTTACTATCGCCGCCGGGACCACCGTTACGCGCAATATCGCCGATAACGAACTGGTGTTGAGCCGCGTACCGCAGGTCCACAAGCAGGGCTGGCAGCGTCCGGTGAAGAAGAAATAATTTGGATTGTCGCCGGGGAAATATGCCCGGCGAACCAGGATGAGAGGGTCAATATAGACCCCCGTCCGCAGGCAGTACCATAACAATAACCCCACTCTCTACAAGGCTCGGGGCGCCCGGAAAACGGGCAAATACAGGTCAGCGACAACGCATGGCATATCGCCATTATCAGGAAATTTAACTATGTGTGGAATTGTTGGCGCAGTCGCGCAGCGTGATATTGCTGAAATCCTTCTCGAAGGTTTACGTCGTCTGGAATACCGTGGGTATGACTCTGCCGGTCTGGCGGTGGTCGACAGCGAAGGTCATATGACCCGCGTGCGTCGCCTGGGTAAAGTTCAGATGCTGGCTCAGGCGGTAGAAGAGCAACCGTTACATGGTGGTACCGGGATCGCCCATACTCGCTGGGCGACGCACGGCGAACCGTCTGAGAGCAATGCGCATCCGCATGTTTCTGAACACATTGTGGTGGTCCATAACGGGATCATCGAGAACCATGAGCCGCTGCGTGCCCTGCTGCAGTCTCGCGGCTATGTCTTCGTCACCGAGACCGATACCGAAGTTATCGCCCATCTGGTGCACTGGGAACTGGAACAAGGCGGTACCTTGCGTGAAGCCGTGCTGCGCGCTATTCCGCAGCTGCGCGGCGCCTACGGTACGGTGATCATGGATACCCGTGACCCGGGAACCCTGCTGGCGGCCCGCTCCGGTAGCCCGCTGGTGATTGGCCTGGGAATGGGCGAAAACTTTATCGCTTCCGACCAGCTGGCATTGCTGCCAGTGACCCGCCGCTTTATCTTCCTCGAAGAGGGCGATATTGCCGAAGTCACTCGCCGCTCGGTGGTGATTTTCGATAAATCCGGCGCGGAAGCGAAGCGCCAGGAGATCGAATCTAATCTGCAGTATGACGCTGGCGATAAAGGTATCTACCGCCACTATATGCAGAAAGAGATTTACGAACAGCCGAACGCGATTAAAAACACCCTGACCGGGCGCATCAGCCACGGCGAAGTGGATCTCAGCGAGCTGGGGCCGAATGCCAATGAAATGCTGGCTCAGGTTGAACATATTCAGATTGTTGCCTGCGGGACTTCCTATAACTCCGGGATGGTCTCCCGTTACTGGTTCGAAGCATTAGCCGGCGTCCCGTGCGATGTGGAAATCGCCTCGGAATTCCGCTATCGCAAGTCCGCGGTGCGTCGCAACAGTCTGATGATCACCCTCTCCCAGTCGGGTGAAACCGCCGATACCCTGGCGGCGCTGCGCCTCTCTAAAGAGCTGGGCTATCTCGGCTCGCTGGCCATCTGTAACGTGGCGGGTTCGTCACTGGTGCGTGAGTCCGATCTGGCGCTGATGACCAAAGCCGGTACTGAAATCGGCGTGGCCTCAACTAAAGCCTTTACCACTCAGCTGACCGTGCTGTTGATGCTGGTGGCGAAACTGGCGCGTCTGAAAGGTCAGGATGCGGCGATTGAGCACGATATCGTGCACGGTCTGCAGGCGCTGCCGAACCGTATCGAGCAGATGCTCTCCCAGGACAAGCGTATTGAACAGCTGGCAGAGCGTTTCTCTGATAAGCACCATGCGCTGTTCCTCGGCCGCGGCGATCAGTACCCGATCGCCATGGAAGGAGCGCTGAAGCTGAAAGAGATCTCCTACATTCACGCGGAAGCCTATGCGGCAGGTGAGCTGAAACATGGCCCGCTGGCGCTGATTGATGCGGAAATGCCGGTGATTGTGGTGGCGCCGAACAACGAGCTGCTGGAAAAACTGAAATCCAACATCGAAGAGGTTCGTGCCCGCGGCGGCGAGCTGTACGTCTTCGCCGACGGTGACGCCGGCTTCAACGGTAGCGATAACATGCACATCATTGAGATGCCGCATGTCGAAGAGATGATCGCCCCTATCTTCTATACGGTACCGCTGCAGCTGTTGGCTTATCACGTCGCGCTGATCAAAGGCACTGACGTTGACCAGCCGCGTAACCTGGCGAAATCGGTGACTGTGGAGTAAAGCATCATATCTTGCAAAGGGCTGCCGGCGGCAGCCCTTTTTATTTTCACCTGCTGTTCATCACCGAACTTGCGCGAAATATTTTGGCTGGCGGTAGATGACAAACGATCGTTTGGCGGTTCGATTTTGCTGTCATAAAAAGAAAATTATTCTGTCATTGCACGGTCATGATTACAGATAACCATCTGAGTTATATGACTATTATTTGCTATAAAATCCCTTCTTTCGACCTGTCATAAAACTGTCATAATTCGTACATTTTACTGTCACCTCTTTGACCTATTTTGCTCACCATAGCCTCGAAACAATGATTTACGAATCCCAGCAGGAGACATTATGAACGTTATGCGTACCACCGTCGCAACAGTTGTCGCCGCGACCTTATCGATGAGCGCTTTCTCTGCCTTCGCAGCAGCAAGCCTGACTGGCGCAGGCGCAACTTTCCCTGCGCCGGTGTATGCCAAATGGGCTGACACCTATCAGAAAGAAACGGGCAATAAAGTGAACTACCAGGGCATTGGTTCCTCTGGTGGCGTTAAGCAGATTATTGCTAACACCGTTGATTTCGGTGCTTCTGATGCTCCGCTGGCTGATGACAAACTGACTCAGGAAGGGCTGTTCCAGTTCCCCACCGTAATTGGCGGCGTGGTGCTGGCGGTTAACCTGCCTGGCGTGAAATCCGGCGAACTGGTGCTGGATGGCAAAACCCTCGGTGATATCTATCTGGGTAAAATTAAAAAATGGGATGACGAAGCGATCGCTAAACTCAACCCGGGCCTGAAGCTGCCTTCACAGAACATTGCCGTGGTTCGCCGCGCTGATGGTTCCGGTACCTCCTTCGTCTTCACCAGCTACCTGTCCAAGGTGAATGAAGAGTGGAAATCGAAAATCGGTGCAGGTTCTACCGTAAACTGGCCAACCGGACTGGGCGGCAAAGGTAACGACGGTATCGCCGCCTTTGTTCAGCGTCTGCCGGGCTCTATTGGTTACGTCGAATACGCTTACGCCAAGCAAAACAACCTCGCGTACACCAAGCTGGTGTCCGCTGGTGGCAAGCCGGTTAGCCCGACTGAAGATAACTTCGCTAACGCCGCGAAAGGCGTTGACTGGAGCAAGTCCTTCGCACAGGACCTGACCAACCAGAAAGGTGAAAATGCATGGCCGATCACCTCAACCACCTTCATCCTGGTGCATAAGGCGACCAACAAGCCGGAACAGACCGCTGAAGTGTTGAAGTTCTTCGACTGGGCGTATAAAAACGGCGCGAAAGAAGCAAATGCACTGGATTACGCGACGCTGCCGGAAAGCGTGGTAGAGCAGGTTCGTGCAGCATGGAAAACCAACGTCAAAGACAGCAGCGGTAAAGCGCTGTACTAACAGTAGATTTTTGACGAAGATGGCGGGGGCGTTCAGGCGCTGCCCGCCCTACGGTTCAGACTGTAGGCCCGGGAGCGAACGCCACCGGGCATTTATTCGAACAAGTTTTAATACGTAAAGAGTAATCTATGGCTGCAACCAAGCCTGCATTTACCCCTCCGGGGAAAAAGGGTGACATGATTTTCAGTGCGCTGGTAAAACTGGCTGCGCTGATTGTCCTGTTGATGCTGGGCGGCATCATCGTTTCCCTGATCATCTCTTCCTGGCCGAGCATTCAAAAGTTTGGCTTTGCCTTTTTGTGGACCAAGGAGTGGGATGCGCCAAACGAAATCTTCGGCGCGCTGGTACCGATTTACGGAACCCTGGTCACCTCCTTTATCGCGCTGCTGATTGCCGTCCCGGTGAGTTTTGGCATCGCGCTGTTTCTGACCGAACTTTCCCCGGCCTGGCTCAAGCGCCCGCTGGGTATTGCGATTGAGCTGCTGGCGGCAATCCCGAGTATCGTATACGGCATGTGGGGCCTGTTTATTTTCGCCCCGCTGTTTGCGACTTACTTCCAGGAGCCGGTCGGCAACGTCCTGTCAACGATCCCGTTCGTCGGTGCGCTGTTTGCCGGTCCGGCGTTTGGTATCGGTATCCTGGCCGCTGGCATCATTCTGGCCATCATGATCATCCCTTATATCGCCGCGGTCATGCGTGATGTTTTCGAACAGACGCCGGTGATGATGAAAGAGTCGGCCTATGGCATCGGCTGCACCACCTGGGAAGTTATCTGGCGCATTGTCTTACCGTTCACCAAGAATGGGGTGATCGGCGGGGTGATGCTCGGTCTGGGCCGCGCGCTGGGTGAAACCATGGCGGTCACTTTTATCATCGGCAACACCTACCAGCTCGACAGCATCTCGTTGTATATGCCAGGGAACAGCATTACTTCCGCGCTGGCTAATGAGTTCGCCGAAGCGGAAACCGGACTGCACGTGGCGGCGCTGATGGAGCTGGGCCTGATCCTGTTCGTTATCACCTTTATCGTTCTGGCCGCGTCTAAGTTCATGATTATGCGCCTCGCGAAGAATGAGGGGGCACGCTAATGGCGACCATTGAATTGCAAACCACTACCGAGCTGGCGGAGTCCCGTCGCAAGATGCAGGCCAAACGCCGCATGAAGAACCGTATCGCTCTGGCGCTGTCCATAGCGACCATGGCGTTTGGTTTGTTCTGGCTTATCTGGATCCTGATGGCGACGATAACCCGCGGTTTCGATGGCATGAGTCTGGCGCTGTTCACCGAAATGACGCCGCCGCCGAACACGGCAGGCGGTGGCCTGGCCAACGCCCTCGCCGGCAGCGGCCTGCTGATCCTGTGGGCGACCGTCTTTGGTACGCCGCTGGGGATCATGGCGGGTATCTATCTGGCGGAGTACGGCCGCAAGTCGGTACTGGCGGAAATCATCCGTTTTATCAACGATATTCTGCTTTCCGCGCCGTCTATCGTGGTCGGCCTGTTCGTCTACACCATCGTGGTGGCGCAGATGCAACACTTCTCGGGCTGGGCGGGCGTTATCGCGCTGGCGCTGCTGCAGGTGCCTATCGTTATTCGTACCACCGAAAATATGCTGAAGCTGGTGCCGGATAGCCTGCGTGAAGCGGCCTATGCGCTGGGGACGCCGAAGTGGAAGATGATCTCGGCGATTACCCTGAAAGCGTCCGTCTCGGGGATTATGACCGGGATCCTGCTGGCAATCGCTCGTATTGCCGGGGAAACGGCTCCCCTGCTGTTCACCGCGCTCTCCAACCAGTTCTGGAGCACCGACATGATGCAGCCGATTGCCAACCTGCCGGTGACCATTTTCAAATTTGCCATGAGTCCGTTTGCGGAGTGGCAGCAACTGGCATGGGCCGGGGTATTGATTATCACCCTGTGCGTCTTGCTGCTGAACATCCTGGCGCGCGTTATCTTCGCCAAGAAGAAACACGGTTAATTTTTTGCGGCGCAGCGGCTGCTGCGCTGAATGAGGAAGAGATTGAGATGAGTATGGTGAATACAGCTCCGGGTAAGATTTCAGTTCGTAACCTGAACTTCTACTACGGCAAATTCCATGCCCTGAAGAACATCAACCTGGATATCACCAAAAACCAGGTGACGGCGTTTATCGGTCCGTCAGGCTGTGGTAAATCCACCCTGCTGCGCACGTTCAACAAAATGTTTGAACTGTATCCGGAGCAGCGCGCGGAAGGCGAGATCCTGCTGGATGGCGATAATATTCTGACCAACACCCAGGATATCGCCCTGCTGCGCGCCAAGGTTGGCATGGTATTCCAGAAACCGACGCCGTTCCCGATGTCCATTTATGACAATATCGCCTTCGGCGTGCGCCTGTTTGAAAAGCTGTCCCGTGCCGATATGGACGAGCGCGTGCAGTGGGCGCTGACCAAAGCCGCATTATGGAACGAAACCAAAGATAAACTGCACCAGAGCGGGTATTCTCTCTCCGGTGGCCAGCAACAGCGCCTGTGCATCGCGCGCGGTATCGCGATCCGTCCGGAAGTCCTGCTGCTTGATGAGCCGTGCTCCGCGCTGGACCCGATCTCCACCGGGCGTATCGAAGAGCTGATCACCGAGCTGAAACAGGACTACACCGTCGTTATCGTGACTCACAACATGCAGCAGGCTGCGCGTTGCTCCGACCATACGGCATTTATGTATCTTGGCGAGCTGATTGAGTTCAGCAACACGGACGACCTGTTCACCAAGCCCGCGAAGAAACAAACTGAAGATTATATTACTGGCCGCTACGGTTGATTTGCCCTTGTGCTTTCAGGCTCTCACCAGTTGGGCAATCAGGAGACACCATGGACAACCTAAATCTTAACAAACATATATCCGGCCAGTTCAACGCTGAACTGGAGTACATCCGCACCCAGGTGATGACCATGGGTGGGCTGGTGGAGCAGCAGCTTTCTGATGCGATCACCGCGATGCATAATCAGGACAGCGATCTGGCGAAACGCGTCATCGACGGCGACAAGCAGGTCAACATGATGGAAGTGGCGATCGACGAGGCCTGCGTGCGCATCATCGCCAAGCGCCAGCCGACCGCCAGCGACCTGCGCCTGGTGATGGCGATCATCAAGACTATCGCTGAGCTGGAACGCATCGGCGACGTGGCGGATAAAATCTGCCGCACCGCGCTGGAGAAGTTTTCCCAGCAGCATCAGCCGCTGCTGGTGAGCCTCGAATCGCTGGGCCGTCACACGGTGCAGATGCTGCATGACGTGCTGGATGCGTTTGCGCGTATGGATCTCGACGAAGCGGTACGTATTTATCGCGAAGATAAGAAAGTCGACCAGGAGTATGAAGGCATCGTGCGCCAGCTGATGACCTACATGATGGAAGACTCGCGCACTATCCCGAGCGTCCTGACCGCGCTGTTCTGCGCGCGTTCGATCGAGCGCATCGGCGACCGCTGCCAGAATATCTGCGAATATATTTTCTACTTCGTCAAAGGTCAGGATTTCCGTCACGTTGGCGGCGATGAGCTGGATAAACTGCTCGCCGGCAAAGATCCGAAAGAGTAATAATCATTCTGTCTAATTCTGGTAAATGGATTTATCAGGATTAGATATAATTTTTCCCGCGGCAGCGAGATTGCTGAGATTATCGTCACAATTAACAGGCTGCCCATTTGAGTTCTTCATTTTATCGCGTAACAATCAGCGTTCACTTCTGAGCTTTAACGCTCAGGGTGGTTTAAACGGATTGTGACTGCGACAGCAGGCAAAACCTGATATTGCCCCTACGGCGGCGGTATCAGGTTTTTTTGTTTTATGCGGGCCAATAATGGCTGAATGAGGGTTGCTACCGCGATGCGCGGGCAAAACCTGAAGAGGATTATCTGTTAAGGCAGATGGTCTTCTTCAGGTTTTTTTTTGCTTTTGTCTAACCGCAAAAATAACAGCCGCCGCGACCTCAAACGGTATGGATACGGCTATTCGAACCTGCGCGGGATGCTTGTTGCTGTCGTGTTTTATTTACGCCAATACTTATATAAGGGAATATTATGATGAGAAAAACCAGGATCGCTCCGGCGATGGTATTGCTGGCACCGCTTTGTTATTCCACCACTCTGATAGCGAGCCCGTTGACGGTGGAGCAACGGCTTGAGCTGCTGGAAAAAGCGCTCAAAGACACGCAAAAAGAACTCAAAAAATATCAGGACCAGGAGAGAAAAAGAGACCAGATTTGGGCCTCATGGTCTCCGCCAGCAGAAGGTCAGAAGCGCAAGACCGGGGTGGCGACCGCCGGGCCGAAAACAGCGGTGAAACCGGACGCGGTGCTGGTCAAAAATCAACAACCAGCCACGGACGGCGCGCCAGCCTATAGCGCGATGACGCTGAAAGATTTTAGCACGTTCGTGAAAGATGAAATTGGCTTCAGCTATAACGGCTACTTCCGTTCCGGCTGGGGCACCGCCTCGCACGGCTCGCCAAAATCGTGGGCGATCGGTTCGCTTGGCCGCCTGGGCAATGAATATTCCGGCTGGTTCGATCTGCAGCTGAAGCAGCGGGTGTTTCAGGAAGGCGATAAACGCGTTGATGCCATCGTGATGCTCGACGGTAACGTCGGCCAGCAGTATTCCGCTGGCTGGTTTGGTGACAACGCTGGCGGCGAAAACTACATCCAGTTCTCGGATATGTACGTTAACACCAAAGGGTTCCTGCCGTTTGCCCCGGAAGCCGATTTCTGGGTCGGCAAACACGGGGCGCCAAAAATCGAAATCCAGATGCTGGACTGGAAAACGCAGAGAACCGATGCGGCGGCCGGCGTGGGGCTGGAAAACTGGCAGGTGGGCGCCGGGAAATTCGATATCGCATTGGTCCGAGAAGATGTCGATGATTACGACCGTTCTTTGAGCAATAAGCAGCAAATTAACACCAACACCCTGGACGTCCGCTACAAAGCGATTCCGCTGTGGGATAAAGCCAGCCTGATGGTCAGCGGGCGCTATGTCGCTGCCAACCAAAGTTCCTCGGAGAAATATAAAGAGGGCAATGAAGGTTATTATCCGTGGAAAGATACCTGGATGGCAGGCACCTCGTTAACGCAGAAATGGGCTAACGGCGGCTTTAACGAATTCTCTTTCTTACTGGCGAATAATTCTATTGCCAGCAGCTTCTCGCGCTATGCCGGATCCAGCCCCTATACCACTTTTAACGGCCGCTATTATGGCGATCATACCAATGGCACCGCGGTGCGCTTAACCTCGCAGGGAGAAACCTATTTACGCGATGACATTATTATGGCGAATGCCATCGTCTACTCCTTTGGTAACGACGTCTATAGCTACGAGACCGGGGCCCACTCCGATTTTGAATCCATTCGCACGGTCCTGCGACCGGCTTATATCTGGGATAAATATAACCAGACCGGCGTCGAGCTGGGATACTTCAAACAGCAAAACAAAGATGTTACCGGCAAGAAATATAACGAGTCCGGCTACAAGACCACGCTGTTCCATACCTTCAAAGTCAATACCAGTATGCTGACCTCGCGCCCGGAAATTCGCTTCTATGCCACCTATATTAAAGCGAAGGATATCGACCTGGATAAGGCAGCGAATAATACCACCAGCATTTTTGAAGACGGTAAAAACGATCAGTTTGCCGTGGGGGCGCAGGCGGAAATCTGATGGTAAGACGATAACAGAACGGACACAACGGAAGAGGAATAACGATGAAACGACATGCAATTTATTTCGCACTGGCGCTGGCGGGCGCGGCGTTTACCCTCCAGGCGGCGCCATTACCCGCGATGCCGGATCCCACCCTGCCGGTGAGCCACTTTATTACCCAGGTTAACGCGGATAAGAGTATCACTTATCGCCTGTTTGCTCCCGATGCCCGGCGGGTCTCGGTAGTGACCGGCGCCACGCCGGACTCCTTTGTCTCACACGACATGACCAAAGAGGCTCAGGGGGTGTGGACATGGAAAAGTGAGCCGATGAAACCCAATCTCTATGAATACTATTTCGATGTGGATGGCTTCCGCTCGGTGGATACCGGCAGTCGCTATCAGAAGCCGCAGCGCCAGGTGAATACCAGCTTGATTCTGGTACCTGGTAGTATTCTCGACGATCGGGCGGTCGCGCATGGCGATCTGCGCACCCTCACTTATCACTCGAAGGCACTGAACGCCGAACGTCGTCTCTATGTCTGGACGCCGCCGGGCTATAGCGGAACCGGCGATCCGCTGCCAGTGCTCTATTTCTATCATGGCTTTGGCGACAGCGGTCTGTCGGCCATCGATCAGGGGCGTATCCCGCAGATCATGGATAACCTGCTGGCGGAGGGCAAAATCAAGCCGATGCTGGTGGTGGTCCCGGATACCGAAACCGACACCCCGGAAGCGGTCGCGGAAAACTTCCCGCCGCAGGAGCGGCGCAAAAACTTCTATCCGCTCAATGCACAGGCGGCGGATAACGAGTTGATGCAGGATATTATTCCGCTGATCGATACCCGGTTTAACGCGCGTAAAGATGCCGATGGCCGGGCGCTGGCTGGCCTGTCACAGGGCGGTTATCAGGCGCTGGTTTCCGGAATGAACCATCTGGATAGTTTTGGCTGGCTTGCCACCTTTAGCGGTGTCACGACCACCACGGTGCCGAATGCCGGCGTGGAAGCGCAGCTGAAGCATCCTGACGCGATCAATAAGCAACTGCGTAACTTTACCGTGGTCGTCGGGGAAAAAGATTCCGTAACCGGTAAAGACATCGCTGGTCTGAAAAGCGAGCTGGAAAAACAGAAGATCAACTTCGACTATCACTCGTATCCCGGCCTGAACCATGAAATGGACGTCTGGCGCCCGGCCTACGCCGAGTTTGTGCAGAAACTGTTTAAATAACCGTTAGGGGGCCTTCAGCCCCCGTTTTGTGCTTGTGAAGGACGACAAGATGAAAATGATTGTGACTGAAGATTATGAAGAGATGAGCCTGGTCGCCAGCCATCATGTTCTGGGCTATATCACGGCGCCGCGGCGGGTGAATCTCGCCGTGACGGCCGGCAGCACGCCAAAGCGGATGTATGAGCATCTAACCGCCGCCGTGAAAGGCAAAGCATTCTATGATCGGGTGCACTATTACAACTTCGATGAGATACCCTTTCGCGGCCAGTCGCGAGAAGGCGTCACGATATCTAATCTGCGCCAGCTGTTTTTTACCCCGGCGCAGATCAAAGAAGAGAATATTCACAAGCTGACGCTGGACAACGCCGCTCAGCACGATCGCCAGCTGGAAGAGGCTGGTGGCCTTGACCTGATGGTGCTGGGGCTGGGGGCCGACGGCCATTTTTGCGGCAACCTGCCGAATACCACCCGCTTTCATGATCAGACGGTTGAAGTGCCGATTCATGGGGAAATGATTGATATTGTCGCTAACGGCGAGATGGGTGGGGATTTTTCCGTCGTGCCCGATAGCTATGTCACCATGGGGCCGAGAAGCGTGATGGCGGCAAAAAATCTGCTGTTGATCGTGAGCGGCGCGGCGAAGGCGCAAGTCCTTAAGCAGGTGGTTGAAGGCCCGGTCAGCGAGCAGGTGCCGGCGTCGGTGCTCAAATTACACCCTTCACTGGTGATTATTGCCGATAAGGCGGCAGTCACTGAATTGCAGCCATAACCAGTCGCTGGTTCTATTCCCCGCTTGCGCAGACGCTTAGCGGGGCTACATCGATGCCAATGTGCCGCTCACCAGGCCCTTAACGCGTGATATCCCAGCCGCGCGCTTGCCACAATGCCGGCAGCTCTGCCAGATCGGTAAAGGTGGTCACTTTGGGATGATCGATCGGCTGGTTGTGCGGATCGGCGCAGAAATAAAACACCTCCATACCGGCGGCAATCCCCGACTGAGCACCGGCGCTGGAGTCATCCACCAGGATACAGTTTTCGGCTTTTACCTGCATGGCCTCTGCCGCATGAAACATCAGCGCCGGGTCAGGCTTCCAGCGCTGAATATCGTAGCCGCTGTACAAGCGGTCAGCGAAATGGTGCAGCAGGCCGGTGCGGCCAAGAGAGTGCTGCATTTTACTGACCGGGCCATTGGAAACCACGCACATCGGGACGCTTACCGCATCCAGCAGCGCCTGGGCTCCGGCAATCACCTCCAGTTCGCTATCAAACAGGCGAGCGACCTCCGCACGGTAAATGGGCTCCAGCGTCGCTTTTTGCAGGTTAACGCCATGCTCAGCGTTGATAGTGTCGATAATTTCGTACAGCTTCACCCCTTTGAAGCGCTTAAAAATCTCGGCAAGGTCCAGCGTAATGCCGAATTCCTGGAACATGTGAACGTAGGCGCGGGAGCAAATCACCTCACTGTCGACCAGTGTGCCGTCACAGTCAAAAAATACTGCTTCTGGTTGAGTCATAGTCTTTCCGTATTAACAAGTTTAACGTTTTCGTCATGCCCAATGCCGCGACGCAATCGTTGCCGTATAAGCAAAATAAATGAAAAAAATTACCATACAACTGCGCCGGGTGCCCTGTTTTGGTATAGGATAGCCTCGAATTTTCCCTCCTTTACGTTCGGAAACCGATAATGAGTCAACAACAAACCAGCCAGTCTTCTGGCCAGGGTCTGCTGGAGCGCGTATTTAAGCTGCGCGAGCACGGCACCACAGTGCGTACGGAAGCGATCGCCGGTTTCACCACGTTCCTGACGATGGTGTATATCGTTTTTGTTAACCCACAAATTCTTGGCGTAGCGGGCATGGATACCAGCGCCGTGTTTGTGACTACCTGTCTGATTGCTGCGTTCGGCAGTATCCTGATGGGTCTGTTCGCGAACCTGCCGGTGGCTCTTGCGCCGGCGATGGGTCTGAACGCCTTCTTCGCCTTTGTGGTGGTACAGGCGATGGGCCTGCCGTGGCAGGTAGGCATGGGCGCGATTTTCTGGGGCGCCGTCGGTCTGCTGCTGCTGACGATTTTCCGTGTACGCTACTGGATGATCGCCAATATTCCGGTGAGCCTGCGCGTCGGTATCACCAGCGGTATCGGCCTGTTTATCGGCATGATGGGTCTGAAAAATGCCGGGGTTATCGTCGCTAATCCGGAAACGCTGGTCAGCATTGGTCATCTGACCTCCCACAGTGTGCTGCTGGGCATACTGGGCTTCTTTATCATCGCAATTCTGGCATCACGTAACATTCATGCCGCGGTCCTGGTGTCTATTGTGGTCACCACCCTGCTGGGCTGGATGCTGGGCGATGTGCACTACACCGGCATCGTCTCCGCGCCGCCGAGCGTGACGTCGGTGATTGGTCATGTCGATCTGGCGGGCTCCCTGAACCTGGGCCTGGCCGGCGTGATCTTCTCGTTTATGCTGGTCAACCTGTTTGACTCCTCCGGGACGCTGATTGGCGTTACCGATAAAGCGGGTCTGGCTGATGCACAGGGTAAATTCCCGCGCATGAAGCAAGCGCTGTTTGTCGACAGCGTCTCGTCGGTGGCGGGTTCCTTCATCGGTACTTCGTCGGTGACGGCCTATATCGAATCCTCCTCCGGCGTTTCCGTGGGCGGGCGCACCGGCCTGACCGCCGTTGTCGTTGGGATCCTGTTCCTGCTGGTTATCTTCCTGTCTCCGCTGGCGGGGATGGTTCCAGCCTATGCGGCCGCCGGCGCGCTGATTTACGTTGGCGTGCTGATGACCTCCAGCCTGGCGCGCGTGAAGTGGGATGACCTGACGGAAGCGGTACCGGCGTTTATCACCGCGGTGATGATGCCGTTTAGCTTCTCGATCACCGAAGGTATCGCCTTAGGCTTTATCTCTTACTGCGTGATGAAGATCGGAACCGGCCGCCTGCGCGAGCTCAGCCCGTGCGTGGTGATCGTCTCGCTGCTGTTTGTGCTGAAGATTGTCTTTATCGATGCACATTAATCCGCACGCATGATGAAAAAGCCCGGCATCGCTGCCGGGCTTTTTTTATGCTTTAACCCGCTGAATATAGTCGCCAAAGGCGGTCAGCTGGCCGCGCAGATGGTCGAGGGTGCTCTGATCGACTACTTCACCTGACTGCGGATCCACTTTGTTCTGGATCACACCGCCCATAAATTCCGGTTTATTCATCACCATCGCATCGAGGAAGACCAGAATCTGGCGCAGATGATACTGGCAGCGTGCGCCGCCGATGGCACCCATTGAGCTGGTCTGAATCAGTACTGGTTTGCCGGACAGCGGCTGCTCGGGCAGGCGTGACAGCCAGTCGATAGCGTTTTTCAGGCCGCCAGGCACGGAATAGTTATACTCGGGAGTGACAATCACCACGCCATCCGCCTCGCGGATCTTTTGCGCAATATCCTGCACGCTCTGTGGGAACCCCTCTTCCTCCTGAATATCAGCATCGTACAGCGGGATATCACCGATCGACGGCAGCGCGGAGATGTCCATGCCCGCGGGCGCGATGCCGGGCAGAGTGCGCGCGACCATTCCATTAAACGACCCTTTGCGCAGGCTGCCGAGTAACGTAACCACTTTTAAGGTATCTGACATGATTGCTCCTTTGTATCATGATGCCGGCAAAACCGGTCAATTGAGGGATAAGGTTTTTTCCATCGGTAAGCTGGTAAAGCGCATCAGGCGGGCCGACGGTTCGCGTGCGCGCCGCTGAGCATCCGGCAGACTATGCCATTCGCCCCCCTTAGCGTCATATTCCCAGACCTTCAGTGAGCCGATATTTGGGCTGGCGGCAATCGACCACACCAGCAGCGATTCGGCGTCACAGACGGCTTCGATCGGCTGGCTACCGGCGGTGCGCAGGCGGCCAGAGCCCGGCAGCAGCTGCGTTGATGCTTCACCGGTCAGTTTCAACACGCTTCGCCGCAGCGCCACCAGCTGGCTACGCGCTTCATCCGGGTCATGCTGAATGTTAATCCACAGATTTTCATTGTTACTGAAATTGTGCCGGTCAGCGTCGTGTCCACGCACCGTGCGCTGCAGTTCCATGTCGAGGCCACAATCCCCCTCGGTGGTCAGCGCGACGCCAACAATATTGCCAGTATAAGAGATAGAAAAGTGGGGAAGATGACGATCGCTAAAAACCGGTCTGCCATTGGCGGCGTTGACGATTTCAGGCAGCTCGCTGATGCCGTATAGCATAAACAGCAGTTCGGCGAGCAGCGAACGCGAAGCACGAAAGCGAGCCTGGCGGTATTCAGGGAGTAGACGTGCGGATTGATGACAGGCCGCCGACAAACGTGTCGATAGCGGCTCCCCGGTACTGAGTATCCCTCGTGCAAAATGCGTTGCCATACGTCGCTCCGTGAGTAATGGTCTGGTAAAAATTGCGCGCGTTATTATCGCCTGGTATTAACAGGTTTTAATGCCGAAATGCCCCGTTGAAAAGAGAATTTGTTTGAATTTTACAAATTCTTGCGCAATAAGGTGCGATGGACACGAAACAAGGCTTACAGCGTACCGGAATAGAGTTCTTTTAACGTATCTCTAAGCCAGACGAGCTTGGGGTTGTAGCTGTTGCGCTTATGCCATAGCAAGGTGAAGGGGACGCGGAGCTTTTCCAGAAGCTGAGGTTCCAGCGGCAGCGGGCGAGAGACCAGCGGTAGCTGGTGCTGCTGATTATAGTGCTGGCAGTAGCGCGGCGCGGTGGCCAGCATGGTGTGCTGCGGCTGAGCGGCCATAAAGAGCGATTGTTCAAACCCCGGCACGGTCAGCGCCACGTTACGCTTATACCCCAGCTCCTGCAGCACATCGTCCAGTGCCCAGGTATCGCTCTGTTCCCAGCAGATAGTGATATGCGGATAGCGCAAGAATGCCGCCAGATCCCATTCCTCTCTGAGCGCCGGATGATCGGCGCGCAGCCAGACCTGCGGCAGGTCGGTGAACAGGACATCAAAATCGATATACCACGGCAGCAGGCTCAGCTGCTCCCGCGACTGCGGATGGCTTTCGCGCCCGCAGAAGCCGATATCCACCTCGCCGCGAATAATGGCGTCCAGGGAGTCGTAGTCCCAGTTGCGCAAACGAATCAATGCCTGCGGATAGCGCTGATAGATGCGTTGGGAGAGGGTGTTAAACAGGATCATCAGCAGCGGCGTTTCCGCCGCCAGCTCGAATTTGAGGCCGCTGGGCATGGTGTGGTGCGGTTTATCGAGGATCTGGTTGCCCATCTGCATCCAGTCCGCCAGATCCTGCTCCATGCTGCTGACCAGCGGCGTAGGCGCCAGACCCAGAGGGGTTTTCACAAACAGCGGGTCGTCAAACCAGGCGCGCAGTTTGGCCAGCGACTTGCTCACCGCTGACGGCGAAACGTTCATCCGTTTCGCCGTACGGGTAACGCTGAGCTCCTGGGTCAGGAGCTGCAGGCAGAGGAGTAAATTAAGATCAAGACTCGACAGCGGCTTCTTCATCGTATTGCGCAACCCGCGGTGGGGTGACGACCAGTAATAAAACAAGGCTCATTATGCTACAGGCAATGAGTATCCCGATCAGCATATTCATCGCGCTGAGTCCGATGATGGCGGCGAGCCAAATCCACAGCGATGAACCGCACACCTGCGCGATGCCGAGAACCGAGCTGGCGACGCCCGCGCGCAGCGTGAAGGGCCCCAGCGCCTGGCTCATCGCGACGCCGAATCCAATGGAGAAGCCGGCGCAAATCATGCCCAGTCCGATCAGGGTGACGGACTGGCGGGTGGCGAGGCTCAGCGCCAGGCCTGCCGCCAGAAACAGCACCTGCGAGGTCAGCATTAAGGTGCGGGGGTTAAACAGCGACAGGGCGAACGGCGTCGAGAAGGAGACTGCCATGCTGATCATCGCCATCAGGGCCATCGCCATTGAGTAAGTTCCCCGGTCGAACCCCATCTCTTCCATCATCAGTACCGGAGAGACGTTCACGTAGGTCAGGATCGCCGTCACGCTGAGGGTGGTGATGAGAATGCGGCTGAGAAAAAAGCGGTTCAGCAGCGACTCACTGCCGCCATGCTGTGGTGTCGCAGTCTGCGGGTGTGCCGTCGGGCGCGTCTCGCGCAGGATAAAGACCGACAGCAAACCGACCATGACGCCCATGCCGGTCATGGTGTAGAACAGGCTCTGCCACGGATATTTCAGCATAATCAGGTGACCAAGCACCGGCGCCAGGACGGGGATAATGCAGGTAATGCCGTTGAGCAACGACAGCACCTTGGCGCGGCGACGATCGTCCAGCGTATCGCGCAGGATAGCGAAAGCCACCACGTAGCAGCTGCCGGCGCCGATCCCCTGGATAAAGCGTCCGGCGAGGAAGTGGCTGCTGGTGTGCGCCTGGGCGCAGAGCAGGGAGGCGACAACAAAGATCACCGCGCCCACAATGGCGACAGGCTTACGTCCAGACCGGTCGGCGATGCGACCAGCAAACAGCATTGCGGAGGCCATACCGGCCAGATAGACCGAAAAGGCGATATGTAATTGTGCCTCGCTGGCTCCCAGGTCCTGAGCAATACGCGGCAGGCCGACCAGATACATATCGATGCCGGAAGGATAGAGCAGAACCAGGGCGAAACTGCAGAGAAGAAAGCGTGTCATGGGATCCTCGCGATGTGAATGGCGTTCAGCATAGTGAGGAACGTGCCGCAAGACGAGTTGCCATTTGGACAACGCTCTTTTCCTGGCAGGAAATGCGAGCTAACGACTCCGGGTTCGCCAGACGCGGGCCATCCCTTCGCTCTCCGGTCTGACGCTTTCGAAGCCGAACTTCGCATACAGCTCCGGCACATCCGCCACCAGCGTGACATAGGCCCCGTCAAAGGCGTTAGCGTCCAGCCAGGCGACCAGCTTCTCCATCACCAGCCGGCCCAGGCCTTTTCCCTGATGAGCCGGATCGACGGCGACGTCGACAATATCGAAATTAATCGCGCCGTCGCCGACGATGCGTCCCATCGCGATCGGCGTCTCCTGCCAGAGGATATGTACGCCGTAACAGCTATGCGGCAGTCCGGCTCTGGCGCCTTCCAGGGGGCGTGGCGACATGCCCGCCGCCACCCGCAGGTGGCAAAACGCTTCGGCGGAGGGCACCTTCTCGATCACGGTATATTCAACGGTCATGCTTTAGTCTCGTGGTAAAAGGGGAGATAAAAGTAGAGAACGTTGCGCCGCAAAGGGCAAGAAAAAACCCGCATTAACGCGGCGTTAATGCGGGTGAGTGAACGTTTACGGACTAAACGTTATTTGCCGATGCAGAAGCTGGAGAAGATGCGGCCCAACAGGTCGTCGGAGGTGAACTCCCCGGTGATCTCGCTCAGCGCCTGCTGCGCGAGGCGCAGCTCTTCCGCCAGCAGCTCCCCGGCCCAGGCGCCCAGCAGCTGGGCTTTGCCCTGCTGCAGATGGTTCGCCGCCTCTTCCAGCGCCTGCAGGTGACGGCGGCGGGCGAGGAAGCCACCTTCCATGCTGGTATCGAAGCCCATACTCTGCTTGAGATGGTTACGCAGCACCTCCACGCCTTCGCCGGTACGTGCCGACAGTCGGATCAGTGAGTGGCCATTGACTTCGCTGAGCCCCAGCGTTTCGCCAGTGACGTCGGCTTTATTGCGCACCACGGTAATCGGCAGTTTAGCGGGCAGGCGCTCGATAAAGTCCGGCCAGATCTCCGCCGGGTCAACGGCGCTGGTGGTGGTGCCGTCGACCATAAACAGCACCCGATCCGCCTGCTCAATCTCCTGCCAGGCGCGCTCGATGCCGATACGCTCCACTTCGTCACTGGCGTCGCGCAGGCCCGCGGTATCGATGATATGCAGCGGCATGCCGTCGATATGGATATGTTCGCGCAGCACGTCGCGGGTGGTGCCCGCAATGTCGGTGACGATCGCCGCTTCGCGGCCCGCCAGGGCGTTCAGCAGGCTCGATTTACCGGCATTTGGTCGCCCGGCGATCACCACTTTCATCCCTTCGCGCAGCAGACTGCCCTGACGAGCTTCCGCGCGGACGGCGTCGAGGTCGGCCATCACGCCGTTCAGCTGGGCTTCAATTTTGCCGTCGGAGAGGAAATCAATTTCTTCATCCGGGAAATCGATCGCCGCTTCCACGTAGATGCGCAGGTGAGTGAGCGCTTCCACAAGGTGGTTAACCCGCGCGGAGAAGGCCCCTTGCAAGGAGTTCAACGCCGAGCGCGCCGCCTGTTCTGAACTGGCGTCGATGAGGTCGGCGATGGCTTCTGCCTGCGCCAGGTCGAGCTTGTCGTTGAGGAACGCGCGTTCGGAAAACTCGCCCGGCCTGGCGATGCGTACGCCGGGCAACGTCAGAATACGTTTGAGCAGCAGATCGAGAATGACCGGGCCGCCGTGACCCTGCAGCTCAAGCACATCCTCCCCGGTAAAGGAGTTCGGCCCGGGGAACCACAGCGCAATCCCCTGATCCAGCGGCGTACCGTCAACGTCGTTGAACGGCAGGTAGTCGGCATAACGCGGCTTCGGCAGCTTGCCCAGCACCGCCTGCGCGACATCGCGCGCGTTGAGGCCGGAGATACGCAGGATGCCCACCCCACCGCGTCCCGGAGGGGTGGCCTGGGCGACGATAGTGTCGTTATGGCTCATGGTGACTCTCTATGTAGATGTAAAAAAGGCGGTCCATTGACCGCCTTCTCTGGCATTAACGCTACCGTAGATACTCGAAATAATTCAAGTTGCAGAAAGGCGGCAAGTTAGTGAGGCCCCAGGAGCTTACTGTAGTAAGTGACTGGGGCGAACTAATGAAACCAACGCATCTGCGGCTTGAAGAATGAAGAGTATCAGGATTTCTTCTTCTCGCGGCTATGCAGGCCACGCTTCTCCAGACCACGATAAATCAGCTGCTGCTGAATAATGGTGACCAGGTTGCTGACGATGTAGTACACCACCAGGCCAGACGGGAACCACAGGAAGAACACCGTGAAGATGACCGGCATAAAGGTCATGATCTTCTGTTGCATCGGGTCGGTCACGGTGGTCGGCGACATCTTCTGGATGAAGAACATGGTCGCGCCCATGATGATCGGCAGGATGTAGTACGGGTCTTGTGCAGACAGGTCGTGGATCCACAGGATAAACGGCGCATGACGCAGTTCAACCGAGGCGCTCAGCATGTAGTACAGCGCAAGGAAGATCGGCATCTGAATAATCAGCGGGAAGCAGCCACCCAGTGGGTTCACTTTTTCCGCTTTATACAGCGCCATCATCTCCTGGCTTTGACGTTGTTTATCGTCGCCCAGACGCTCACGCATGGCCTGAATCTTCGGCTGCAGCATACGCATCTTCGCCATGGAGGTGTACTGCGCTTTGGTCAGCGGGTACATGATGCCACGAACGATAAAGGTGATAACGATGATCGAGAAGCCCCAGTTGCCGAGGAAGCTGTGGATGAATTTCAGCAGCTTGAACAGCGGTTGGGAGATGAACCACAGCCAGCCGTAGTCGACGGTCAGATCCAGGTGCGGCGCAACGGCAGCCATTTTGTCCTGAATAGCCGGACCGACCCACAGCACGCTCTGCAGCTTGTCGGTTTGACCAGGCTGCACCAGTACCGGCTGCGATTTGTAGCCAATAGCCACAATGCCGTTGCCGAGGTTGGCGGTGTAGAAGTTATTCGTTCCATTATTCTGCGGCACCCATGCGGTGGTGAAGTACTGCTGCAGCATGGCAACCCAACCGTTTTTGGTGCTGACGTTCAGGTTTTCGTTGTCCAGAATGGTATCGAATTTGTATTTTTCGTATTTCGAATCCGCGGTGGAGAACGCTGCGCCACGGAAAGTATGCATCGTGGACAGGCCGCCGGTCTGCGTATCGCGACTGGTCGGCAGCGCCGCGGTCTGCTTCAACTGACCGAAGGTCGAGACTTCCAGAGGCTTCTCGCTGGCGTTCTGCACGCTATAACCGACGTTCACCGCATAGCCACCACGTTTCAGGGTGAAGGTTTTGGTGAAGACGTTGCCGGCTTTATCGGTGTAGGTCAGCGGAATGACGATTTCATCCTGGCCATCAGCCAGCACAAACGCCTCTTTATCGACGTTGTACAGCGGACGCGGGCCATTCGCCGGGTTATCCGGACCATCACGGCCGGTTAAGCCGCTCTGCGCCTGGTAGACAAACTGCGGCGTGGTTTCCAGTAACTGGAACGGTTCGGTCGACTTCAGCGTTTTTGGATACGCCAGAAGCAGCGCCTGCTCAATATCACCACCGTTGGTGTTGATAGTCAGCTCAAGCACGTCGGTTTTAACCGTAATCAGTTTCCCCTGGCCACTGGCCGGTACGCCCTGGTCGGCGGCGCTACCCGCTGCTGTGGTCGTAGTCTGCGTGGTCTGCTGCTGGGGCTGCGGATTTTTGTCCTGCTCCCAGGCTTGCCAGATCATGAAAGACACGAACAACAAAGCGATGATAAGAAGATTGCGTTGCGAATCCATCGTTAGTGTTCTCTGGTATCAAATGGTCCGGGCGGGACGGGATCGTCACCACCAGGGTGTAAAGGGTGGCATTTTAATACGCGTTTCATTGTCAACCAACTGCCTTTTATCACACCAAACCTGCGTAAGGCCTCAATTCCGTATTGAGAACAGGTTGGGGTGAAACGACAATGCGGCCCGAGTAGCGGACTAATCAGGCGCTGATAAACTCTAATCAGGCCGATCAGGACCCGCGAGCCAGGCGACAATGGCGGCGCCATAATTTTTCCAACGCTTCCGAGAGAGCACGGTTATCGAGGTCGGCAACCCCTCTTTTCGCCACCACCACGAAATCCATTGGCGGGAGTTCATGTTGACGCAAACGAAAACTTTCACGCGTCAGACGTTTAATCCGATTGCGTTCATGTGCGCGTTTTACGTTTTTCTTGGCGACCGTAAGACCGATGCGGGGATGCCCCAGCGAATTCAGGCGGCCGAGGATGGTGATTTGCGGCGTGCCAGCCCGTTGTGGCTGCTGGAAGACGAAAGTGAAATGACTGGGAGTTAACAAACGTAACTCCCTGGGAAATGCGAGCTTAACCACGCAGGGTTAGCTTTATTACTTGGAAACGGTCAGACGAGCGCGGCCTTTAGCACGACGACGTGCCAGAACCTGACGACCATTTTTAGTAGCCATACGAGCACGGAAGCCGTGAGAACGGTTGCGCTTCAGTACAGACGGTTGAAAAGTGCGTTTCATGGCGATTTCTACCTAAACTTGAATAAATTCACTGACTTTTGCGTAGACCCGAACGAACTTCGAACGACTTACGCCTCAGCGTGGGTGATTAAAGAGGCCGGATTGTAATAATTGTACACTCCGGAGTCAATTCTCTTTCCTTATTTCTCGCACCTTGTCGCACAAAAAATAAGCTGAGACGCGTGACGAAAACGGGCATTACGCGCCGGGTGGGGGATTATACGGCCTGGCCAGTAAAGCGCAAGGATCCGGAAGGATCTTTGTTAGATCGTTTCCGCCCAAAACCAGCATAGCTCATTAATTTTTCCAATATGCGGCGGAAATCGTGCTTCACTCTCCCCAGGATCGATTACACTTACCCGGTTTCGATCCTTCCTGTGGATAAATCGGGAAGAATCTGTTGAGAAACACAAGATCTCTTTCTCAGTTTAGGCTATGATCCCCGGTCCCGATCGCGATCCCCGGATCCGCAACGGGTAATAACCGCAGATAGCGGTTCGCACGTCACCCCTTTAGTGCAGGGGCTTTTCGGCTAATGCAGGGTCTTGTCGACGTGTGCCAACAATCACGATTGTTTCTGTTTTTCTTTGATATCGATTTTATGTTCGAGTGGAGTCCGCCGTGTCACTTTCGCTTTGGCAGCAGTGTCTTGCCCGATTGCAGGATGAGTTACCAGCCACAGAATTCAGCATGTGGATCCGCCCATTGCAGGCGGAACTGAGCGATAACACGCTGGCACTGTATGCGCCAAACCGTTTTGTGCTCGACTGGGTAAGGGACAAATACCTCAATAATATCAATGGACTCCTCAATGATTTTTGCGGTGCTGATGCCCCGCAGCTGCGTTTTGAGGTGGGTGCTAAGCCAGCCAGCTCGCTGCAGAAAGGAGCGGTAAGCCCGGCCACAGCGGCCATCCCGGCAGCGCAGGTGCAGACCGCGCGCGTGGCGCCGACGATCGTGCGCCCTGGCTGGGATAATGTTCCGGCACCGGCGGAGCCGACCTACCGCTCTAACGTTAACGTGAAACACACGTTTGATAACTTCGTCGAAGGTAAATCTAACCAGCTGGCCCGCGCGGCGGCGCGTCAGGTGGCCGATAACCCGGGCGGCGCCTACAACCCGCTGTTCCTTTATGGCGGTACCGGTCTGGGGAAAACCCACCTGTTGCACGCGGTGGGTAACGGCATTGTGGCGCGTAAGCCGAACGCGAAAGTGGTCTATATGCACTCCGAGCGTTTCGTCCAGGACATGGTCAAAGCGCTGCAAAACAACGCCATCGAAGAGTTTAAGCGCTACTACCGCTCCGTTGACGCCCTGCTGATCGATGACATTCAGTTCTTTGCCAATAAAGAACGATCCCAGGAAGAGTTTTTCCACACCTTCAATGCCCTGCTGGAAGGTAATCAGCAGATCATCCTGACCTCGGATCGTTATCCAAAAGAGATCAATGGCGTTGAAGATCGTCTGAAATCCCGCTTCGGCTGGGGCCTGACGGTGGCGATCGAGCCGCCGGAGCTGGAAACCCGCGTCGCGATCCTGATGAAAAAAGCCGATGAAAACGACATTCGCCTGCCAGGCGAAGTGGCGTTCTTTATTGCCAAGCGCCTGCGCTCAAACGTGCGTGAGCTGGAGGGGGCGCTGAACCGCGTTATCGCCAACGCCAACTTCACCGGCCGGGCGATCACCATCGATTTCGTGCGCGAAGCGCTGCGCGATCTGCTGGCGCTGCAGGAAAAACTGGTCACCATCGACAATATTCAAAAGACGGTGGCGGAGTACTACAAGATTAAGGTAGCGGATCTGCTGTCCAAGCGCCGCTCCCGTTCGGTGGCGCGTCCTCGCCAGATGGCGATGGCGCTGGCCAAAGAGCTGACCAACCACAGCCTGCCGGAAATCGGCGATGCGTTTGGCGGCCGCGACCATACCACCGTGCTGCACGCCTGCCGTAAGATTGAGCAGTTGCGTGAAGAAAGCCACGACATTAAAGAAGATTTTTCCAATTTAATCAGAACATTATCCTCGTGACGCTATGAAATTTACCGTAGAACGTGAACATTTATTAAAACCGCTGCAACAGGTGAGCGGTCCGTTAGGTGGTCGTCCGACGCTGCCCATTCTCGGTAACCTGCTGCTTCAGGTCGCGGACGGCGCACTGTCGCTGACCGGTACCGATCTTGAAATGGAGATGGTGGCGCGCGTGGCGCTGGTTCAGCCGCACGAAGCGGGCGCAACGACCGTTCCGGCGCGTAAATTCTTTGATATCTGCCGCGGCCTGCCGGAAGGCGCGGAGATCGCGGTTCAGCTGGAAGGCGATCGGATGCTGGTGCGTTCCGGCCGCAGCCGCTTCTCGCTGTCGACGCTGCCTGCTGCCGACTTCCCGAATCTGGATGACTGGCAGAGCGAAGTGGAATTTACCCTGCCGCAGGCGACCATGAAGCGTCTGATCGAAGCCACTCAGTTCTCGATGGCGCACCAGGATGTTCGTTACTACTTAAACGGTATGCTGTTTGAAACCGAAGGTAGCGAACTGCGCACGGTGGCCACCGATGGTCACCGCCTGGCGGTCTGTTCGATGCCGCTGGAAGCGTCGCTGCCGAACCATTCGGTGATCGTGCCGCGTAAAGGGGTGATTGAGTTGATGCGGATGCTCGATGGCGGCGATACCCCGCTGCGCGTGCAGATTGGCAGCAACAATATCCGCGCTCACGTGGGCGATTTTATCTTTACGTCGAAGCTAGTTGATGGCCGTTTCCCGGATTATCGCCGCGTATTGCCGAAAAATCCGGATAAACATCTCGATGCTGGCTGTGACATTCTCAAGCAGGCCTTCGCCCGCGCGGCAATCCTCTCGAACGAGAAATTCCGCGGCGTGCGGCTGTACGTCAGTGAAAACCAGCTGAAAATCACCGCCAATAACCCGGAGCAGGAAGAGGCGGAAGAGATTCTGGATGTGACCTACGCCGGAACGGAGATGGAGATTGGCTTCAACGTTAGCTATGTGCTGGATGTGCTGAATGCGCTGAAGTGCGAGAATGTGCGCATTTTGCTGACGGATTCGGTGTCGAGCGTGCAGATTGAGGATGCGGCTTCGCAATCCGCAGCCTATGTCGTCATGCCTATGAGATTGTAGTGGAAAATATCGGGCTATCTTACTTGCCATTTTCAACCTGGGCTGTGCTCGCCCCTGTCACGTACTTCGTGTACGCTCCAGGGTCTGCGCGCAGTCCGCGTTGAAACTGGCTGCGCCGATAACGCCCTGGCCCAAAGAACGCTGATATGTCACTGACGCGCTTGCTCATCAAAGATTTCCGCAATATTGAAAATGCGGATCTCGCTTTATCCCCCAGCTTTAACTTCCTGGTTGGCGCAAACGGCAGCGGCAAAACCAGCGTGCTGGAAGCTATCTATACGCTCGGTCATGGCCGGGCGTTTCGTAGTTTGCAAATTGGCCGGGTGATCCGCCACGAGCAGGAGGCTTTTGTCCTGCACGGCCGCCTGCAGGGCGAAGAGCGGGAAACCGCCATCGGCCTGACCAAAGACAAACAGGGCGACAGCAAGGTGCGCATCGACGGCACCGACGGCCACAAAGTGGCGGAGCTGGCGCACCTGATGCCGATGCAACTGATTACGCCGGAGGGGTTTACTTTACTCAATGGCGGCCCCAAATACAGAAGAGCATTCCTCGATTGGGGATGTTTTCATAACGAAGCCGGATTCTTCACCGCCTGGAGCAACCTGAAGCGCCTGGTCAAGCAGCGCAACGCCGCGCTGCGTCAGGTCAGCCGCTATGCCCAGCTGCGACCATGGGATCTGGAACTCATTCCGCTGGCGGAACAAATCAGCCGCTGGCGTGCCGAATACAGCGCCGCTATCGTCGAAGACATGGCGGATACTTGTCAGCAATTTTTACCAGAATTCACGCTCACCTTCTCTTTCCAGCGCGGTTGGGAAAAAGAGACCGACTACGCGGAGGTGCTGGAGCGGAATTTCGAGCGCGACAGAATGTTAACCTACACCGCCCACGGCCCGCATAAAGCGGATTTCCGTATTCGCGCCGACGGGGCGCCGGTGGAAGATACCTTGTCGCGCGGGCAGCTTAAGCTGCTGATGTGCGCCCTGCGTCTGGCGCAAGGTGAGTTCCTCACCCGCGTCAGCGGGCGGCGCTGCCTGTACCTGATAGATGATTTTGCCTCGGAACTTGATGATGCCCGCCGCGGTCTGTTATCCAGCCGCCTGAAAGCGACGCAGTCGCAGGTTTTCGTCAGCGCGATCAGCGCTGAACACGTTATGGACATGTCGGACAAAAATTCGAAGATGTTCCGCGTGGAAAAAGGTAAAATAACGGATTAACCCAAGATTAAATGAGCGAGAAACGTTGATGTCGAATTCTTATGACTCCTCCAGTATCAAAGTCCTGAAAGGGCTGGATGCGGTGCGTAAGCGCCCGGGTATGTATATCGGCGACACGGATGACGGCACCGGTCTGCACCACATGGTATTCGAGGTTGTGGATAACGCTATCGACGAAGCGCTCGCGGGTTACTGCAAAGATATCGTTGTGACCATCCACAGCGATAACTCCGTCTCCGTACAGGATGACGGTCGCGGCATCCCAACCGGCATTCACCCGGAAGAGGGCGTCTCCGCAGCGGAAGTTATCATGACCGTCCTGCACGCCGGCGGTAAATTCGATGATAACTCCTATAAAGTGTCCGGCGGTCTGCACGGCGTAGGCGTCTCGGTGGTTAACGCCCTGTCGCAGAAGCTGGAGCTGGTTATCCAGCGCGATAACAAAGTCCACAAACAGATTTATGTGCACGGTGTACCGCAGGCGCCGCTGGCGGTGACCGGCGAGACCGATAAAACCGGCACCATGGTGCGTTTCTGGCCGAGCCATGAAACCTTCACCAACGTTACTGAATTCGAATATGAGATCCTGGCGAAACGTCTGCGCGAGCTGTCGTTCCTGAACTCCGGGGTTTCAATCCGCCTGCGCGATAAGCGCGACGGCAAAGAAGACCATTTCCACTACGAAGGCGGCATTAAGGCGTTTGTTGAGTATCTCAACAAGAACAAAACGCCGATCCACCCGAATATCTTCTATTTCTCCACCGAAAAAGACGGTATTGGCGTGGAAGTGGCGCTGCAGTGGAACGACGGTTTCCAGGAAAACATCTACTGCTTTACCAACAACATTCCGCAGCGCGACGGCGGTACTCACCTGGCGGGCTTCCGCGCGGCGATGACCCGTACCCTCAATGCCTACATGGATAAAGAGGGCTACAGCAAAAAAGCGAAAGTCAGCGCCACCGGCGACGACGCGCGTGAAGGCCTGATCGCCGTGGTATCCGTGAAAGTGCCGGATCCGAAATTCTCCTCGCAGACCAAAGACAAGCTGGTCTCTTCCGAGGTGAAATCGGCGGTAGAACAGCAGATGAACGAACTGCTGAGCGAATACCTGTTGGAAAACCCGTCCGATGCCAAAATTGTGGTCGGCAAAATTATCGACGCCGCCCGCGCCCGCGAAGCTGCGCGTCGCGCCCGTGAGATGACCCGTCGTAAAGGCGCCCTTGACCTGGCAGGCCTGCCGGGCAAACTGGCGGATTGCCAGGAACGCGACCCGGCGCTGTCTGAACTGTACCTGGTGGAAGGGGACTCCGCGGGCGGCTCTGCTAAACAGGGTCGTAACCGTAAGAACCAGGCGATCCTGCCGCTGAAGGGTAAAATCCTCAACGTTGAGAAAGCCCGCTTCGATAAAATGCTCTCTTCCCAGGAAGTGGCGACGCTGATCACCGCCCTTGGCTGCGGCATCGGCCGCGATGAGTACAACCCGGATAAACTGCGCTATCACAGCATCATCATCATGACCGATGCGGACGTCGACGGCTCGCACATTCGTACCCTGCTGTTGACCTTCTTCTACCGTCAGATGCCGGAAATCGTCGAACGCGGCCATGTCTACATTGCCCAGCCGCCGCTGTACAAAGTGAAGAAAGGCAAGCAGGAACAGTACATTAAAGACGACGAAGCGATGGATCAGTATCAGATCGCTATCGCTCTTGACGGTGCGACCCTGCATACCAACGCCAATGCGCCGGCGCTGGCGGGCGAACCGCTGGAAAAACTGGTTGCCGAGTTCAACGCCACCCAGAAAATGATTGGCCGCATGGAGCGCCGCTTCCCGAAAGCGATGCTGAAAGAGCTTATCTATCAGCCGACCCTGACCGAGGCCGATCTGGCTGACGAGCAGAAGGTGACCCGCTGGGTGAACACCCTGGTCTCCGAGCTGAATGAGAAAGAGCAGCACGGCAGCCAGTGGAAATTTGATGTCCGTGAGAACACCGAGTTGCAGCAGTTTGAACCGATTATCCGCGTCCGTACCCACGGGGTGGATACCGACTATCCGCTGGATAACGAGTTCGTCATGGGGCCGGAATATCGCCGTATCTGTACCCTGGGTGAGAAACTGCGTGGCCTGATGGAAGAAGATGCCTACATCGAGCGCGGCGAACGCCGTCAGCCGGTAGCCAGCTTCGAGCAGGCCCTCGACTGGCTGGTGAAGGAGTCCCGTCGCGGTCTCTCTATCCAGCGCTATAAAGGTCTGGGTGAGATGAACCCGGATCAGCTGTGGGAAACCACCATGGATCCGGACAGCCGCCGCATGCTGCGCGTCACCGTTAAGGATGCGATCGCTGCCGACCAGCTGTTCACCACTCTGATGGGCGATGCCGTTGAGCCGCGTCGCGCCTTTATCGAAGAGAACGCCCTGAAAGCGGCGAATATTGATATCTAAAGCGTAAGTTCTCCCGGTAAGCAGCGTTACCGGGATGGCACAATGCGCAGGCCCGGTAGGCGTAAGCTTCACCGGGCTTTTCTTTACCGCTAAAAGGGGATTCTTCGTCCCCGCTTCCATCCCCCTTTCTGCCCGACACTTTTACTGTTTTTTGAGCGGAATCGCGTTAGCATGAGGGAAGACTCATCTTACCCGGGGATCCTATGGCTATTAAACTGATTGCAATCGATATGGACGGCACTCTGCTGCTGCCAGACCATACCATCTCTCCTGCGGTGAAAACCGCCATCGCCGCGGCGCGCGAGCGGGGTGTCAACGTGGTGCTGACCACCGGCCGCCCTTACGCCGGTGTCCACAGCTATCTGAAAGAGCTGCATATGGAACAGCCGGGTGATTACTGCATTACTTACAATGGCGCGCTGGTACAGAAGGCCGGTGATGGCAGTACCGTTGCGCAAACCGCGCTGAGCTATGATGACTATCGCTTCCTCGAGCAGCTCTCCCGCGAGGTCGGCTCTCACTTCCACGCGCTCGATCGCAACACGCTCTACACCGCGAACCGCGATATCAGCTACTACACCGTCCACGAATCCTACGTGGCGACCATCCCGCTGGTGTTCTGTGAAGCGGAGAAGATGGACCCTGAGATCCAGCTGCTGAAGGTGATGATGATCGATGAGCCGGCGATCCTGGATAAGGCCATCGCCCGTATCCCGGCGGAAGTGAAAGAGAAGTATACCGTGCTGAAAAGTGCGCCGTACTTCCTCGAAATTCTGGATAAACGCGTCAATAAAGGCACCGGCGTGAAGTCCCTGGCCGATGCGCTGGGCATCAAGCCGGAAGAGATTATGGCGATTGGCGATCAGGAAAATGATATCGCGATGATTGAGTTTGCCGGCGTCGGCGTGGCGATGGATAACGCCATTCCCGCGGTCAAAGAAGCGGCGAACTTCATCACCAAATCTAACCTCGAAGATGGCGTCGCCTTCGCCATTGAAAAATACGTTTTAGCGTAAGCGTTCTTCAGGCCCGGCGTTGTCCGGGCCGGTCTTCTCTTTTTTCATGAACAGATGTTAATCCGCATTTAAATCCCTTATTCCGCGCAGGGGATTCTATAAGCTACCCGCCCTCTTTTTCGCAATTCATCACTAACATCATAGTTTTCATGAATATATACCACCGTTTGATGTGGGTTGCGCTGCCATTCGCCTCTGTTCAGATTTGCGCGGCCGCGGAACCAACGATGCCGCTCGAGCCGGTATACGCCTATCACGGCGCAGAACCGGCGGATCTGCCTGCGCCGGTCAAAACTGAGACTGCAGTAGCGGAACCAACCGCGATATTGCCTTTTTTAGGCGATGAGGCCAGAAAACGCGGCTACGTCCTGCCGCTGCCGTTCGGCGTCAGCATTAACTATATGGATATGCGGCAGAATATTAATGTCGACAGCATTAACTTCACCGGGCTGTCGCTGGATGGCCGTAACATCGATTGCGGTAAGGATCCTGTCTGCAAACACGCCGTGAATACCATTTTCGCTAATGGGCCGGTCTCGCTGGATAACGCCTTCCAGATTGGCGTCGGTAATACCCGGGAAAGCAGCAAAACCGAGACGCTTAAGCTGGATGCCTGGCTGCTGCCATTTATGAACGTTTATGGCCTCGTCGGACACACCGAAGGGCATTCGATTTCGCAAATTGCCGTCGGCCTGAAGGGGCCAAACGGTAAAGTGGTGCCCATGCCGGGGATGCAGGATCTCGACTTTCGTCTCGATTTTAAAGGCACCACCTACGGGATGGGCACCACCCTGGTGGGCGGCGTCGGCAACTGGTTTACCGTGCTGGACGCCAACTACACGCAAACGCGCTTTGATATCCTCGACGGCAGTATCGACGCGTTTACCTTTTCGCCGCGCGTAGGCTATCGTTTTAATACGCCATCGGTCGAGGCGCTGCATCTCCCCGCCGGAAAGCTGAACCTGTGGGTCGGCAGCATGTATCAGGACGTACAGCAGGAGTTTAAGGGCAGCCTCAACGATCTCTCGATGCCGTCGCCGATGCTGCAAAATATGGTCAATCTGGCCAATCAGGACAATAACGGCCGCTTCGATGTGAAACAGCATCTGCAGTCGCCGTGGAACGTGCTGGTGGGCGCGCAGTATGAGCTGACGAAAAACGTTAATATCACTACGGAGTTTGGCTTTGCCGAACGTAACAGTTTCTTTATTTCCGGCGAGTACCGCTTTTGAGCCGACTGTTTATCACTTTTCTGCTGCTGATGACCTGCCCGATTGGCAGCCAGGCCGAGATGCTCAGCCGCGAGAAAATCGACGACTGGCTGCAGCATCTCGGCGCCAGCGATAAGTTCGACGCCAGTAAAGGGATCGATTGGGGCGTGATGCCCGGTCCGTTCTATACGCCGGAGCTGGGGCTGGGCATCGGCACCGCCGTCGTCGGCATGTATCGCCCCGATCCGCAGGATACCACCAGCCAGAATTCCACCCTGACGCTCAGCGGCTACGCCAGCTCCACCGGCGCGTTTGGCCTCAGCGTGAAAAACTACGCCTTTTTCGACAACGATCTGTGGCGCGTATTTGTTGAAGGGTCGATGGCCAATACCCCGACTTACTTCTGGGGGCAGGGTTTTCACGCCGGAGATAAAGACAACGAGAAGGAAAAATATACCGCCCAGGTGCTGACCCTGCGCCCGACAATCTACCGGCAACTGATCGACAATGTCTATCTCGGCGCTGGGTGGTCGCTGGCGGCGCAGAATGCCGATGAGATGGACCACGACGATTTACCGAAAATAGAAAGTACCCCACAGGGACCGTCGGTATTCAGCTCTGGCGCCAGCATCGATATCAACTGGGACGATCGCGACTTTGTCCCCAACCCGCGCCGGGGCCAGTATGCCAACTTCCGCTACACCCATTACGCCCCCGGGTTAGGCAGCGATACCCGCTTTGATGAATTTCAGCTGCACTATAGCCATTATCATGCCCTGAGCGAGAAAAGCGTGCTCGCCTGGGAGGCCGATGGTGCCTTCACCCAGGGCGATGTTCCGTGGAGCATGATGCCCCTGCTGGGCAGCGACGAGCGGATGCGAGGCTACTATCAGGGGCGCTACCGGGATAACAACGTCGTCAGCAGCCAACTGGAATACCGCCGGCAGCTCACCTGGCGGCACGGGATTGTCGCCTGGGTCGGGGCGGGAACCATGGGGCCGTCGCTGTCATCGCTGAACAATGGCCGCTGGCTGCCCACCGGCGGCGTTGGCTATCGTTTCGAGTTCAAGCCGCGGGTCAATATCCGTCTTGATTATGGCATCGGCAAAGGCAGCAGCGGGTTCTATTTCCAGGTTGGGGAAGCGTTTTAAGCAGGTTGCCGGGCATTCAACCCCGTGCGGATTGCGGTATGCTAACGCCACTCTTATATCGGCCCGGTCAGCACACCATGAAACAAGTCACCTTTGCCCCTCGCAACCACCAGCTTACCAACACCCGCACCTGGACCCCCGACAGCCAGTGGCTGGTGTTCGACGTCCGCCCGTCCGGCGCGTCGTTCACCGGCGAGACCATTGAGCGAGTGAACGTAAACAGCGGTACTGTGGAGACCATTTATCGTGCCACGCAAGGCGCGCACGTCGGCGTGGTGACTGTGCATCCCACCCAGGAGCGCTACGTGTTTATTCACGGCCCCGAGCGGCCGGATGCGCAGTGGCAGTATGATTTTCATCATCGCCGCGGAGTGGTGGCCTTTCAGGGGGCCGTCGAGAATCTGGACGCCATGGACATTACCGCCCCTTACACGCCCGGCGCGCTGCGCGGCGGCAGCCACGTCCATGTCTATAGCCCCAATGGTCAGTTCGTCAGTTTTACCTACAACGACCACGTGCTGCACGAACGCGACCCGGCGCTGGACTTGCGCAACGTCGGCGTAGCGACGCCGTATGGACCGGTGACGCCGCAGGGGCAGCATCCGCGCGAATATAGCGGCAGCCACTGGTGCGTGCTGGTAAGCCGTACGACACCGACTCCAGCGCCAGGCAGCGATGAGATTAATCGCGCCTATGAAGAGGGGTGGGTTGGGAACCAGGCGCTGGCGTTTATTGGCGATACCCTGGCGGAAAATGGCAATAAAGTGCCTGAGCTGTTTATTGTCGATCTGCCACAGGAAGAAGCCGGCTGGAAGCAGCCTGGCGGGGCGCCGCTGGCCGGTACCGCAACCACGATGCCGGCCCCGCCGGCGGGCGTCAGTCAGCGTCGTTTGACCTTCACCCAGCATCGCCGCTATCCGGGGCTGGTGAACGTTCCGCGCCACTGGGTGCGCGCCAATCCACAGGCGACGGCGATAGCCTTTCTGATGCGCGATGACGCCGGCGTGGTGCAGCTGTGGCTTATTTCACCGCAGGGGGGCGAGCCGCGACAGTTGACGTATCACGCATCGGGTATCCAGTCGGCGTTTAACTGGCATCCAACAGGAGAATGGCTGGGCTTTGTGCTGGAGGATCGGATTGCCTGCTGTCATGCCGGCACGGGGGAGATTACCTTTTTAACCGATGTGCACGGTCATCCGCCCTCAGCAGACGCGATCGTCTTTTCGCCAGACGGGACACAGATTGCCTGGATGGAGGAGGTGGACAGTTATCGCCAGCTGTGGGTCACGCAGACCGGGCGATAACTTACTGGGCAGGCATCGACGCTGGCGGGATAACCGAGTTGGTCGCCAGCGTGGCCTTCTCACTCTTTTCAACCCGCGATTTGATTGAGCTGTCGGTGCGGAACATATCCCACGGCAGCAGCAGGGTATCCATGACGGCGGTGAACGGCATGTCCAACGCCACCAGTGATTTCACACCCCAGTTGGTGTCGCTGTCCCCCAGCGTTTGCGCACTGGATCGCGTGCCCGGATAGGTTCCCTCTTTGCCACCGGTATGTGACATTACGCTGGAGCAACCGCTCAGGCTTATTATCCCGCTGAACAGGACCAGCTTTAACAGTCGTCTGCTTTTCATTGTTCTTCCATCGTCGTTTCGGGCGTTGAGATAACCTTTCAGCGGTTATATCGGGCCAACCCGTGAATGCATAGCGTTATTGCGTCGCACTGTGGCGGGCATCGCACTTTGCTTTTTGTGCTCCTCCCCCCAGTCTAAGCAATCATCGGTAAACTGCAAAAAAATTCGCCCTCAATCCCTTGAAAAGCACGGGGAGAAACCCATTTTATAGGTGTAACCCACTGAGAATACGCCTGAGGGGTATTCCGGATTACCGCGGCCTGTCCACGATGGAAGGTCATTTGATTCTCGCTGATTTTCAGGAGCTATTTACTATGCGTAACTTCGATCTCTCCCCGCTATATCGTTCAGCCATTGGTTTCGACCGCCTGTTCAACCTGCTGGAAAACAATCAAAGTCAGAGCAACGGCGGCTATCCTCCGTATAACGTCGAGCTGGTAGACGAAAACCACTATCGTATCGCTATCGCGGTGGCTGGCTTTGCCGAAAGCGAGCTGGAGATCACGGCCCAGGACAATCTGCTGATCGTCAAAGGCGCCCACGCCGCCGAGCAGAAAGAGCGGACCTACCTGTATCAGGGGATCGCCGAGCGTAACTTCGAGCGCAAATTCCAGCTGGCGGAAAACATTCACGTCCGCGGCGCCAACCTGGTGAACGGCCTGCTGTATATCGATCTGGAACGCGTGATCCCGGAAGCGAACAAGCCGCGCCGCATCGAAATCAACTAATTGTCCGTTTCAGGCCGCGTGGCGGCCTGATGTCACAACCTGCTCGCCGTCAGGGAGCAGATGCGAATTTACAGAATTCGCAGGTATTCACTCGCTTCATAGAAGGAGAAAACACTATGCGTAACTACGATTTATCCCCCCTGCTGCGTCAATGGATCGGTTTTGACAAACTGGCCAACGCCCTGCAAACCGCCGGTGAAAGCCAGAGCTTCCCGCCCTATAACATCGAAAAAAGCGACGATAACCACTATCGCATTACCCTTGCGCTGGCCGGTTTCCGTCAGGAAGATCTGGATATTCAACTGGAAGGTACCCGTCTGGTGGTGAAAGGCACGCCGCAGCAGCCGGAAAAAGAGACCACATGGCTGCACCAGGGGCTGGTGAGCCAGGCCTTCAGCCTGAGCTTCACCCTCGCCGACAACATGGAGGTCTCTGGCGCGACCTTCACCAATGGCCTGCTGCATATCGATCTGACCCGCAATGAGCCTGAGCAGATTGCCCCGCAGCGTATCGCCATCAGCGAACGACCAGCGTTAAATAGTTAATTAAGCGAATAACTTATAAGGCCCCGATTTTCGGGGCTTTTTTGTGCCGGTCTGTTTGCTGGTATTGTGCGCCAGGCGGCATACAACCCGTCTGGCAGTGGTCATAATCCCTGTAGTTAATGGTGTTATTCACAGGGACGATACCATGAGTGAGATAGCATTGACGGTCAGCGTGCTGGCGCTGGTGGCGGTAGTGGGGTTGTGGATCGGCAATGTCAAAATCCGCGGCGTCGGCTTTGGCATTGGCGGTGTCCTGTTTGGCGGGATTATTGTCGGCCACTTTGTCGATCAGGCGGGTGTCGCCCTCAGCAGCCCAATGCTGCATTTTATTCAGGAATTCGGCTTGATCCTGTTTGTCTACACCATCGGTATTCAGGTGGGGCCGGGCTTTTTCGCCTCGCTGCGGGTCTCTGGCCTGCGGCTCAATCTGTTCGCTATCCTTATCGTTATCCTCGGCGGCCTGGTGACCGCGGTGCTGCATAAACTGTTCAATATTCCTCTCCCGGTAGTGCTCGGTATCTTCTCCGGTGCGGTGACCAACACGCCGGCGCTGGGGGCCGGGCAGCAAATCCTGCGCGATCTTGGGGTGCCGTTCGAGGTGGTCGATCAGATGGGGATGAGTTACGCGATGGCGTATCCGTTCGGCATCTGCGGCATTCTGCTGACCATGTGGCTGGTGCGCCTGTTCTTCCGCATCAATGTGGAGAAAGAGGCCCAGCGGTTTGAAGAGAGCAGCGGCAACGGCCACGCTCATTTGCACACCATTAACGTGCGGGTGGAGAACCCCAACCTCAACCAGATGGCGATTCAGGATGTGCCGATGCTCAATAGCGACAACATCGTCTGTTCGCGGCTGAAGCGCGGTGAGCTGTTGATGGTGCCTGCGCCGGGCACCCTTATCCAGGCGGGCGACCTGTTGCACCTGGTGGGGCGACCTGAGGATCTGCACAATGCGCAGCTGGTGATTGGCCAGGAGGTGGCCACCTCGCTGTCGACGCGCGGCACCGATCTGAAAGTCGAGCGGGTGGTGGTCACTAACGAAAAAGTGCTGGGGAAGAAAATACGCGATCTGCACGTCAAACAGCGCTATGACGTGGTGATCTCCCGGCTGAATCGCGCTGGCGTCGAGCTGGTGGCCAGCAGCAGCGCCAGCCTGCAGTTTGGTGACATCCTCAACCTGGTCGGCCGTCAGGAGGCGATTGACGCCGTGGCCGCCGAACTGGGTAACGCTCAGCAGAAGCTGCAGCAGGTCCAGATGCTGCCGGTGTTTATCGGCATCGGCCTCGGGGTACTGCTGGGATCTATCCCGTTGTTTATTCCCGGCTTTCCTGCCGCGTTGAAGCTGGGGCTGGCCGGTGGGCCGCTGATTATGGCGCTGATCCTCGGGCGTATCGGCAGTATTGGCAAGCTGTACTGGTTTATGCCGCCGAGCGCCAACCTGGCGCTGCGCGAGCTGGGGATCGTGCTGTTTCTGGCGGTGGTCGGTCTAAAATCGGGGGGCGACTTTGTCGCGACCCTGACCCAGGGCGAGGGTCTGAGCTGGATCGCTTACGGCATTTTCATCACCGCCATCCCGCTGCTGACGGTGGGGATCCTCGCGCGCATGCTGGCAAAAATGAACTATCTGACGCTGTGCGGCATGCTGGCCGGCTCCATGACTGACCCTCCGGCGCTGGCCTTCGCCAACAATCTGCACGCCACCAGCGGCGCGGCGGCGCTCTCTTACGCCACCGTCTATCCGCTGGTGATGTTCCTGCGGATTATCACTCCGCAGCTACTCGCCGTGCTGTTCTGGGGGCTGAGCTAGCGGGCTTTGCGCCTGGACGCGACGCAGGTGGTAATCCACCTGATACTCGCTGGCGTTGCGGAACATGACGGAATAGTTAAGAAACTCGCCGCTGTCGCTGTAGGAAAGGGAGGTAATACGCAGCAGCGGCGTCTGCTCCGGGACGTTCATTGAGCGCGCCAGCTGCTTGTCCGCCAGCACCGGCGTCAGCGTTTCATAGTTCCCGCTGATGATGATCCCGCACTCCTTCTCAATATAATCAAATTTCGAACCCTCCAGATGGCTCAGTGACAGGTTGCGGAACAGTTTCACCGGCATATAGCTATCCTCCAGCATCAGCGGCTTACCATCGACGTAGCGCACCCGCCGTGAGAAGTAGATCCGTTCATCAATTTTAATCCGCAGCAGGCTGGCGATGGCCGGCGGGGCAGGCATCACCTCGAAGGCCAGCACCTGGCTCACCACCTCTTTGCCCTGCTTGCGCAGCACTTCCGCCAGGCCGGTGAGATTGCTGGTTTCATGATGGACGTCCTTACGTGCCACGAACGTTCCCGAGCCGTGGCGACGCACAACCAATCCCCAGTCCACCAGCAGGTCGATGGCTTTGCGGATAGTCATGCGCGCCACCCCGAACTCCTCGGCCAGTTTTTTCTCTCCCGGTAGTGGGCTACCGATGGCGAAGTCGGCGGAATTCAGCCGCAGCCGCAGGCGGTCAGCAATGGATTTGTAGATCACCAGTAGTCCTCTTGTGCAGGAAAATGGAATGTCGCTGTCTTCTCTTTTCGTTAAAAAAATAGATTTATTACAAGTAATTAGTACTCATTCATTTCGTTAATTCCACTGTCTGATTTATTGATGTCTAACTTTGGTTATAGAAGTAGACAACTTTGGCCAAATTAAAACCATGAATGGGATCACGAATCGCAACGGCGCGGCATGTTGTCGGACGGGCAAATTTCTATTCTCGAGTGAGGCCGGTAATCAAGAAAAAGAAGGCCACTCACCCTACGAGTTGTTACATGAGGATTTTCAAATGCTCAGTCAAATACAACGCTTTGGCGGCGCCATGTTTACCCCGGTTTTGTTGTTTCCTTTTGCCGGGATTGTGGTCGGTATCGCCATCATGCTGCGCAACCCGATGTTTGTCGGCGAAGCGCTGACCGCACCCGACAGCCTGTTTGCCCAGATCGTTCACATCATTGAAGAGGGCGGCTGGACTGTCTTTCGTAATATGCCGCTGATTTTCGCCGTCGGTCTGCCGATCGGCCTGGCGAAACAGGCCCAGGGCCGGGCCTGTCTGGCGGTGCTGGTGAGCTTTCTCACCTGGAACTACTTTATCAACGCCATGGGGATGACCTGGGGCCACTTCTTTGGCGTCGACTTTGCCGTTGAACCCACGGCAGGCAGCGGCCTGACGATGATTGCCGGGATCAAAACCCTCGACACCAGCATTATCGGCGCCATCGTCATCTCCGGCCTGGTGACGGCCCTGCACAATCGCTATTTCGATAAACCCCTGCCGGTATTCCTCGGCATCTTTCAGGGCTCATCGTTTGTGGTCATTGTCGCCTTCCTCGCGATGATCCCCTGCGCCTGGCTGACCCTGCTCGGCTGGCCAAAGGTCCAGCTGGGCATTGAATCGCTGCAGGCCTTCCTGCGCTCAGCCGGGGCGCTTGGGGTGTGGGTCTACATCTTCCTTGAGCGCATTCTGATCCCCACCGGTCTGCACCACTTCGTCTATGGTCCGTTCATCTTTGGCCCGGCGGTGGTGGAGGGCGGTCTGCAGGTCTACTGGGCGGAGCATCTGCAGGCGTTTAGTCAAAGTACGGAACCGCTGAAGACGCTGTTCCCGGAGGGCGGCTTTGCCCTGCACGGTAACTCGAAAGTGTTTGGTTCGGTGGGGATTGCGCTGGCGCTCTACTTCACCGCCGCGCCGGAAAACCGCGTCAAGGTCGCTGGCTTGCTCATCCCTGCCACCCTGACCGCGATGCTGGTCGGGATCACCGAACCACTGGAGTTCACCTTCCTGTTCATCTCGCCGCTGCTGTTTGCCGTTCACGCGGTGCTGGCGGCGACCATGGCGACGGTGATGTACATCTGCGGGGTGGTAGGCAATTTCGGCGGCGGCCTGCTCGATCAATTCTTGCCGCAAAACTGGATCCCGATGTTCCATCACCACGCCTCGATGATGTTCATTCAGATAGGCATCGGCCTCTGTTTCACCGCCCTGTACTTCGTGGTCTTCCGCACCTTGATCCTGCGTCTGAACCTGAAGACGCCTGGTCGGGAAGAGAGCGAAATCAAGCTCTACAGCAAGGCCGATTACCAGGCGGCACGAGGTAAAACCACGGCCGCCGCCGCGCCAGAGACCCGGCTGGGTCAGGCTGCTGGCTTCCTACAGGCCCTCGGTGGCGCCGACAACATTGAAAGCATTAACAACTGCGCCACCCGACTGCGCATCGCGCTGGTCGATATGGCGAAAACGCAAAGTGACGACGTCTTTAAAGCGCTGGGCGCCCACGGGGTAGTACGCCGCGGCAACGGGATTCAGGTCATCGTCGGCCTGCACGTTCCCCAGGTGCGCGACCAGCTGGAAAACCTGATGAAAGATTCTCTTTCGACCGAACATACCACCATGACGGAGGCAGTATCATGAAAAAATTCTCAGTTGTTATCGCAGGCGGCGGCAGCACCTTCACCCCGGGCATTGTTCTGATGCTGCTGGCAAACCAGGATCGTTTTCCGCTGCGGTCGCTGAAATTTTACGACAACGACGGCGCGCGGCAGGAGACAATCGCCGAGGCGTGCAAAGTGATCCTCAAAGAGCAGGCGCCGGATATTCAATTCAGCTATACCACCGATCCGCAGGCGGCGTTTACCGATGTTGATTTCGTCATGGCGCATATCCGCGTCGGTAAATATCCGATGCGTGAACAGGATGAGAAAATCCCGCTGCGCCACGGCGTGCTGGGCCAGGAGACCTGTGGACCGGGGGGGATCGCCTACGGTATGCGCTCTATCGGAGGCGTGCTGGAGCTGGTGGATTATATGGAAAAATACTCGCCGAACGCCTGGATGCTCAACTACTCCAACCCGGCGGCGATTGTGGCGGAAGCCACCCGGCGTCTGCGGCCGAACGCCAAAATCCTCAACATCTGCGATAT
This sequence comes from Klebsiella sp. K-Nf6, assembly GCF_002806655.1. Taxonomy (NCBI): domain Bacteria; kingdom Pseudomonadati; phylum Pseudomonadota; class Gammaproteobacteria; order Enterobacterales; family Enterobacteriaceae; genus Klebsiella; species Klebsiella sp. K-Nf6. The sequence goes on from NZ_PIBN01000022.1 coordinate 67,843, forward strand.
GCCGATCGGCATTGAAGGGCGGATGGCGCAGATTGTCGGCCTCAAAGATCGCAAACAGATGCGCGTGCGCTACTACGGCCTCAATCACTTTGGCTGGTGGACGTCGATTGAAGACCTCGACGGCAACGATTTGATGCCGAAGCTGCGCGAGTATGTGGCGAAATATGGCTATGTGCCGCCCTCTAACGATCCGCACACCGAGGCCAGCTGGAACGATACCTTCGCCAAAGCGAGAGACGTGCAGGCGCTGGATCCGCAGACCATGCCGAACACCTACCTGAAATATTACTTGTTCCCGGACTACGTGGTAGCTCACTCCAACCCGGAACGCACCCGCGCCAACGAGGTGATGGATCATCGGGAGAAAAACGTCTTCAGTGCCTGCCGGGCGATTATTGCCGCCGGGAAATCCACTGCCGGCGATCTGGAGATTGACGAGCATGCGTCGTATATCGTCGATCTGGCGACGGCCATCGCCTTTAACACGCAGGAAAGGATGCTGCTGATTGTGCCAAACAACGGCGCGATCCATAACTTTGACGCCGACGCGATGGTGGAGATCCCGTGCCTGGTGGGCCACAACGGACCGGAACCGCTGACGGTCGGCGACATCCCGCACTTCCAGAAAGGGATGATGAGCCAGCAGGTGGCAGTGGAAAAACTGGTGGTCGATGCCTGGGAACAACGCTCTTACCACAAGCTGTGGCAGGCGATTACCCTGTCGAAAACCGTACCGAGCGCCTCGGTGGCGAAAGCGATCCTCGACGACCTGATTGCGGCCAACAAAGATTACTGGCCTGAGCTGCATTAATCCCCGCTGTTTGACCGGCGCCCGCGGGGCGCCGGTTCTTCTCCCCGGTTCCTGATTTACGCTATGCTGAAGCCTGCCTGCGCGATGAACAAGGAACTGTAATGAAAATCTCCCGCCTCGGCGAAGCGCCAGATTACCGCTTTTCGCTGGCTAACGAACGCACCTTTCTGGCGTGGATCCGCACGGCGCTCGGTTTTCTGGCTGCTGGCGTCGGCCTTGACCAGTTAGCGCCGGACTTTGCCACGCCGCTGATCCGTGAAATTCTTGCCCTGCTGCTGTGTCTCTTTGCCGGCGGCATGGCCATCTATGGCTATCTGCGCTGGCTGAATAACGAGAAGGCGATGCGTCTGAAGCAGGACCTTCCCTATACCCGCACGCTGCTGGTGATTAGCATCCTGCTGTTGGCGGTGGTGGCCGCGGTGATGCTGCTGGTGGTGTATGGCGGATAAACGCCGGGCGCGGCGGGAAGGCGATCCGGGACTACAGCCAGAGCGCACCTCGCTGGCCTGGTTTCGCACTCTGTTGGGCTATGGCGCGCTGATGGCGCTGGCGATTAAACACAGCTGGCACCGCGCCGGCCTGCCGTTCTGGCTGTCGATCGGCGTGCTGGCGATAGTGGCGGTGATCCTCTGGGGCTATACCCGCCGTCGTCATCTGATGGACGTCGATGACAGCGATTTTTTTCAGCCGCGGGTGGTTCGTGACAAATTTTTGATCGCTCTCGCAGTACTTTCTCTGGCATTCCTGTTTGCTGTTACTCACCTTCAACAGATCGTTTTATTCATTAGGGATATGTCATGACAGGATGTCCGGCGAATTTGCCTCTCACTCATGCCCCCGGCCAGCAACATGACACTCCCTTTCAGGCTGTCGTGGTGGAGGCGCATCATTGCCACCAGCCGCAGGCGTTCTATGCGCAACTGCGTAAACAGGGTCTCACCGCTATCCATTTTATTCCGCAGCTGGCGGCCGGCGATGCCGCGCTCTGGGGTGAGTTTCTTTGCACTGTCTTTCACCGCTGGGTGCGGGAAGATATTGGGCGAATCGATATTTTGCTGTTTAGTGAGACGCTGAGCGCCTGGTGCGGCGAGACGCTGACCCAGCCAGGCGCGCCAGCGGCCAACAGCACCTGCTACGGCTGCCCGTGGCTGCGCCTGTGCCGCTGCGGCGAACAGGAAGACCCGCTGTGCGCGGGTTACCGGCAGTTCTACGATCTTAGCGGGCCTTATATGCGAGTGATGCGAGATTTACGCCGACAGCAGCGGCCGCCAGAGGCGCTGATGCCGCTGCTGCGCTGAAGGTTAGCGCCCCTTCGCCAGATACTGCGCCATCTCCTCTTCCGGCACCATGCCGCCGCCGGTCGCCCACACCAGGTGGGTGGCGTGCTGCAGCTGTTGTTCACTCAGACCTTGTAGCTGATGGTACGCCTGGCTGGCGCAGACCCGCTGCGGCCCGGCCATTCCGGCCAGCGCGGACGGTTCAAGGCGAATGATTTCCGCTTTCGCCAGCCAGCCCAGCATGTCGTACATCGTCTGATCATCAAGGGTATACAGCCCGTCGAGCAGGCGCTCCATCGCCCGGCCAACGAACCCGGAAGCGCGGCCGACCGCCAGACCGTCGGCGGCGGTCAGATTATCAATCCCTAAATCCTGCACCGCAATCTGGTCGTGGAGCCCGGTATAGATGCCGAGCAGCATGCATGGCGAGTGGGTCGGTTCGGCGAACAGGCAGTGAACGTGGTCGCCGAAGGCCAGCTTCAGGCCGAATGCCACGCCGCCGGGGCCGCCGCCAACGCCGCACGGCAGATAGACGAACAGCGGATGATCGGCATCGACCACACGCCCTGCTTTGGCAAACTGCGCCTTCAGGCGCTCGCCGGCTACGGCATAGCCGAGGAACAGCGTGCGCGAGTTTTCATCATCGATGAAAAAGCAGTTCGGGTCGGATTCCGCTGCCTTGCGTCCCTGTTCGACCGCCACGCCGTAGTCCTCTTCATATTCAACGACCGTCACGCCGTGGCTGCGCAGTTTGGCCTTTTTCCATGCTCTGGCATCGGCAGACATATGTACCGTAACCTTAAAGCCGATGCGCGCGCTCATGATGCCGATCGACATCCCGAGGTTGCCGGTGGAGCCGACGGCGATGCTGTACTGGCTGAAGAACTGTTTAAATTCCGGCGTCAGCAATTTGCGATAATCATCTGCGGTACTGAGCAGCCCGGCTTCCAGCGCCAGCTTTTCTGCATGGGTCAGCACTTCATAAATGCCGCCGCGTGCCTTAATGGAACCCGAAATCGGCAGGTGGCTATCTTTTTTCAGTAACAGATCGCCATTAATCGGCTGGTTGAATTGTTGCTCGAGGCGGCGTTTCATTGCCGGAATGGCAACCACTTCTGATTCGATAATCCCGCCGGTGGCGGCCGTTTCCGGGAAAGCTTCCGCCAGATAGGGCGCGAAGCGCTGCAGGCGTTCGTGAGCGTCTTTTACATCTGCGGCGGTCAGGCCGACATAGGGCAAACCTTGCGCCAGCGTTGTCGTTGCCGGGTTAAACCAGGTGGTTTCTTTCAGAGCGATCAGCTCCTGCACAAGCGGGAAGGTCGCGGTTAATTGGGTCAGGTCAGCGTTTTTCATATTACGTCTCGTTCGCTTAGATGATGAAAGAAAGCAGGAAGGTGCAGGCTAGTGCAAGTAGTGAAGCGATAAATGTCGCCGTCGTATAGTACTTGAACGTTTCACTGAGGCTGGCGCCGCAGTACTGTTTTACCAGCCAGAAAAGGGAATCGGTGACGATCGTGCAGCCAATGGCGCCGGAACCGATGGCAATGGCGATGATCTCCGGGCTTACGCCAGGATAAAGCGGCAGCATCGGCGCAACGATGGCGGTAGCGCCCATCATCGCCACGGTAGCGGAGCCGACGGCGGCGTGCAGGATAAGCGCCACCAGCCAGGCCAGCAGAATCGGATGCATATGCAGATTCGAGAGGATCACCGCCAGGCTATCGGCCAGGCCGCTGGATTTCAAAATCGCGTTGAACGCGCCGCCGGCGCCAATAATCAGCAGGATGTTGGCGATCGATCCGAAGCCGTTTTCAGTATGAGTCAGCAGGACGCCCATCCCCATCTGCCGACGAATGCCGAGAATGTAATAGGCGACAAAGACGGCGATAAACATGGCGGTGATGGGGTTGCCGATAAATTCCAGCAACATATACAGCGTGCCACCTTTCGCCATGTTCAGTTCGGCGACGGTTTTCACCAGCATCAGGCCAATCGGCAGCAGTACGGTAAACAGCGTGGCGCCGAGCGACGGCAGCGTCGATTCTTCGCGAACGTCGAGGTTGGAAAATTCGGCCGGCACCGATTTAAACGGCAGACGGTTGCCGAGCAGCTTGAGGAACAGCGGGCCGCCGACCAGCGAGGCCATCAGGCCGACCAGCAGACCATAGACGATAACCGTCCCGATATCGGCGCCCAGTTTGTTGGCAACGAACAGCGCGGCCGGATGCGGCGGCACCACGCAATGCACCGCCATCAGGGCCGTACACAGCGGAATGGCCAGCTTCAGCAGTGAGGTATTGGTTTTTTTAGCGATGGAGAACGCCAGCGGGATCAGCAGCACTACGCCGACTTCGACAAACAGCGTAATGCCGCAGATCAGGCCGACCAGCACCATAATCACGTCCGCCGACAGCCAGCGGCAGCGCTGCAGCGTCAGGCCGATACGCTCCGCCGCGCCGGAAACCTCCATCATCTTACCGAGAATGGTGCCGAGACCGATCACCGCCGCCAGGAAGCCCAGCGTGCCGCCGATCCCACTCTCAATGGCGTTGACCATCTCCAGCGGGCCCATCCCCATCATCGCGCCGACGAAAAAGCTCGCCAGCAGCAGCGCCAGAAACGGATGAAACTTCAGTTTGACGATCGTTAAGACGATTAACACGATGCTTATCAGCAGCGTGCTCACAACCCAGATTTGCGATTCCATACCCCACCTCGCCGTAAATAACGTGTGGTTATTGAACAGAAAACCGGCATGGGCTGACAAACGATATAAATGGCCTTTCAGATGAGCCAAATTGAATCAAGAAGGTGATTTAGCTCTAAAAGTGACCTTTAAACTTGCAGTGAGTCAAATTAATTCATCCTTTAGCGGAAGTCCCGGCGTTATTTTTTTATTATCCAGACTCCTCTTCTCGCCAGGATCGCGTTATGGATGCACTAAAAACCTTAGGTACCCGGTTGCTCAACGGCTGGCAGCTCTCCAGGCTGTCGACGTTTGAAGTGGCGGCGCGGCATGAGTCGTTCGCCCTGGCCGCAGACGAGCTGGCGCTCACCCCAAGTGCCGTCAGTCACCGGATTAATCAGCTGGAAGAAGAGCTGGGGATCCAGCTCTTTGTCCGCTCGCACCGCAAAGTGGAGCTGACGCGTGAAGAGAAGCGCGTTTACTGGGCGCTGAAGTCGTCGCTGGATGGCCTCAATCAGGAGATTCTGGACATCAAAAACCAGGAACTCTCCGGCAGCCTGACGGTTTATTCGCGCCCGTCGATAGCCCAGTGCTGGCTGGTGCCCGCGCTGGGGGATTTTAGCCGCCGCTACCCGGCCATCTCGCTGACCGTGCTGACCGGCAACGATAACGTCAATCTGCAGCGGGCGGGTATCGATCTGGCAATCTATTTTGATGATGCGCCGTCGTCGCAACTTAGCCACCATTTTCTGATGGATGAGGCGATCGTGCCGGTCTGTACGCCGAATTATGCCCGCCAGCACCAGTTAACGCAGCATCCTGACAATCTGCGCCACTGCACACTGCTCCACGATCGCCAGGCATGGAGCAACGACTCGGGGACCGATGAGTGGTATAGCTGGGCGCAGCAGTTTGCGGTGGAACTGCCGCCATCGTCGGGCATTGGCTTCGATCGTTCCGATTTAGCAGTGATTGCGGCAATGAACCATGTAGGGGTGGCGATGGGGCGCAAGCGGCTGGTGCAGAAGCGGTTAGAAAGCGGGGAGCTTATCGCGCCGTTCGGCGACATGACGCTGAAATGCCATCAGCATTATTACGTGACGACCCTGCCGGGCCGTCAGTGGCCGAAAATCGACGCCTTTATCGAATGGCTGCACAGCCTGACATAGGGTAAAAGCCGCCACCCGGGGGTAGCCCGGATAAGGCGTAAGCCGCTATCCGGGGATTTCCCTGCTTGCGCTACGCTTAGCAGGGCTACGGTTCTACGGAACCCATCGCCGGGGCCTTCATCAGAACGGCAGCCCGGATAAGGCGTCAGCCGCCATCCGGGGAACGGCCGACGCGCTTATACCGGCTGCTGATGGCGAGTAAAGCGCGAGGCCAGCGGCAGCCAGCACAGCAGAATCAACAGGCCCATCAGCATCATCAGAAGGCCGAGGCTGCCCTGACCGGTTTGCGGCATCATCGCTGACAGCCAGGCCAGTACGCCGGAGCCGATATTCTGCAAACCGCCCACCAGGGCCCCGGCGGTACCGGCGAGGAACGGGAATGGCTCCATCGCGCCGCTGGTGGCCAGCGGGAACAACATCCCGGCGCCGAAGAAGAACAGCGCCGCAGGCACCAGCAGGGTCCAGACAGTCATGATGCCCAGCAGCCCAGGGATCCACATCATCAAACCTGCCAGCAGGCAGCAAATAACCGATTGCCACATCAGCGTCGGGAAACGCTTGTTCGGCCGGCCGGCAAACCATGCGCCGAAGAATGCCGCCGGGATCGGCAGAATAAACAGAATACTCACCGCCATGCTGCTCAGACCGAGCACCGCGCCCATCAGCACCCCGGAGCAGGCTTCGAATACCGCTATCCCCGCCAGGCCGCCGATCAGCATCAGCAGATAGCAGTTAAACGCCCCGGTACCGAACAGCGTTTTGTAGCTGGTCAGGAGTTTGGTGCGCGGCGCGCCTTCCGGGCGCGTTTCCGGCATCCACTTCGCCATGCTAAAGGTCACCCCGGCGCACAGGACCAGCAGGAAAGCGTAGCAGGCGCGCCAGCTCCACAGGGTGTCGAGGATGCCGCCGAGCAGCGGCGCAATCAGCGGGCTGACCAGAATACCCATATTTAACAAGCTATTGGCATGACGCAGCTGAGCGCCTTCGTACAGGTCGCGGGGCAGGGTGCGCGCCATCACGCCGCCGACCCCCGTACCCATCCCTTGCATGGCGCTGGCGGCGATCAGCACCGGCAGGCTATGGGTGGTAATGGCTACCAGCGTCGCCAGCATAAAAATCGACATCCCGACGAGGATCACCGGACGGCGGCCCACGCGGTCGGAGAGCGGACCGTAGAACAGCTGTGAAATACCGTAGGTCAGCAGATAGGCCGCCATCACGCTTTGTACCGCCCCTTCGCGGACGTTCAGCGCGACCGCCATGTCGGCGATGGCCGGAATATAAATGGTCTGCGCCATCTGGCCGACGGCCACCAGCAGTACCAGCATCAACAACAAATTGAAGTTCTTATGCCGTTTCATGTCGATGAATACTTTGTGAGTAATTAGAAGTGAAGAATATGTGACTGGCACACCCCGTAAACGATGGAGGAATCTACCATATAAAAATGACAGAACAACTGCAAAGTACCGATTGCTGGGGGGAGTCGAGGCAGATTTTGTAAACAGGTTCGGCAACTAATGTTGCCATTTCAGGCTATGACAGCCGCAGGAGGATCGCCCCGGCGGCAATCCCGCAGGCGGCCACGATGCGCAGCGGTATCAGTTGCTCTTTCAGGACGATAAAGGCGATCAGCGCGCCGAAGAGAATGGAGGTTTCACGTAGCGCGGCGACCACCGCCAGCGGCGCTTGCGTCATCGCCCATAGCGCCAGACCGTAGGAGCCCATGGTGCCGACACCGCCGAGGATGCCCTTTTTCCAGTGCTGACGTAAATAACGACTGGCCTCTCGCCGTCGCGCCACCATGGCCCAGCACAGCAGGCAGAAACCGTTCATAAAAAAGGTCCACAGGGTATAACCCAGTGCAGAGCCCGCCAGCCGGACGCCGGTGCCGTCCACCAGCGTGTAGCCGGCGATAAAGCAGGCGTTGATCAGCGCCAGCACGATGCCTTTGCGGGAGCTAACGCGGCCGTGAAAGGCCATCGCCAGAATCGCCAGGCAAATAACGCCGATGCCCAGCCAGGCCAGCGGCGATAAGCGATCGCCAAGAAAAATGACGCTAATGGCTGCCACCAGCAGCGGTGCGGTGCCGCGCATCAGCGGATAGGTCTGGCTCATATCCGACACCTGGTAGGTCTTCGCTACCAGCACCGTATACACCACCTGCAATGCGCAGGACGCCGCCAGATAAGGCGCGCTGGCCAGCGTCGGCTGCGGCGCGAAGGGCAGCATCACCAGGGCGAGCAGCGCGGCCGAGCCGCTGACGCCGATCGCCGCGTACATTTTATCGCCGCTGGCTTTGACGATAGCGTTCCAGCTGGCGTGCAGCAGGGCGGCGAACAGCAAAATGCAGAATACGGTGAGGGTCATCGCAAAACGATTCAGAAGTTAAGGTCTTCGGACTGTAACATGCGCCCGCGCAGCCAACCAGCTGCGGCTAAAGCGAGCAGAACAGACGATGCGTGACCCGGGGTTCATCGTATACCGGGCGAAAACCAAGCTTTTCATAAAAGGGCCAGGCCTGTGCCGGGGCATGGGTGTTAAGAAAATCGAACCAGGCGCTGGAGTGGGTAATGACCGAGACCAGGAGCTGCTGGCCGATCCCCCGGCGACGATAGCGTTCGCTAATGTAGAGATGGCGAATGCGCCCGACCCGCGGCTGTGGACTGAAGGGATCGCTATTGATGCCGCATACCCCTACCAGCTGGTGGTTGACGAAGGCGCCCAGCAGCGTTTCGCCCGGTGCGTTAAAGCGGTTTTTGCCGCTCTGCCAGTTTTCCGCCAGGCGGCGCAGCATATTGAAATGCTGTTCAAGGCTTTCGGTGCGCAGCGCAACGAACCCCGGATCATCCGGCGTTGTGGCGGCAATTAACAGGGGTGGCATAGCTTCCTCCATCAAGTCATCCCGGGACGCCCGGCGGGCGCCTGCAGGGGGGCGGTTTCCCGCCCCCTCAGGTGCGACTTGAACCTGAATCAGCGGAACTGTTTCAGGACTGCATCAAGTAGTTGCAACACAGCAACCATGAGTTTCAGGATTAAAATAATAATATCCATTCCGCCCATACGCGCGTCTCCTGTGGTTAAGGAGCACAATAAGCTGACTTACCTTTCCGCTGCCTGTTGCCAGCTTATCCCTGCCTGTCGCCGGCGGCGTCTGCCCTGGCCGATAGTTCATCCTTTCCATGAACGGCTTCCCGGCCCGCCGCCTGCAACGACAGGGGTGCGCAGCGCTGAGCCACGCGTTGCCGCGCGGGCCAGTGACTGCACGTTGTTGACGTAACACAGTGTGCTCTCTCGGGGTTAAGGCACTGACGGCACCACCCGTTTCAGCCAGGACTTCGTTGCGCCGGTCAAACTTGCGGCCCCCGAATGGCACAAAGTGAACACACCCAGTATAGATAAATACTGTATGGATGAACAGTATTTTTTGGACAAATATGCCCCTCTCATCCATACTCTATGACAGAGAAAAACCGACCTTAAATTGCGCGAACTGCAGCGATCGCGTATACTTTTGGCGTTGACGTAATACAGTGTGCTTGCGGCTACCACCTGTAACCATGCTGATAAAAACCTCGCTCCGGCGGGGTTTTTTGTTTTCTGCCCTTTTGCGCCGAATTGTGATCTTTCACGCAAATTTTCCTGGATGAAAATAAATCCATTGTGAAAATGGAAAACCTGTGTTTGTATGAATTCAGCTTATTTATTGACACAACAGGTCCCTAATGAACGCAACCCTGATCGCTTCGACCCTACTAAAAACCGCGCCTGCCGCGGTGGTCGTCGTGTCTGTGGTGGTCGTCGTCGGCAACGCGCCGTAGGGTCCGGAACAACACGAATTCCAAACCCCGCCGGCGCAAACCGAGCGGGGTTTTTTGTTGGCGAGCCCCCCGGTAAAGTCGGCCCAGAATAAAAGGACTGGAGCATGGCAAGTTCGGGCACAACATCAAACACAATGCGCTTTACCGGCGCGCAACTGGTTGTTCATTTACTGGAACGCCAGGGCATCACTATGGTCAGCGGCATCCCGGGCGGTTCTATTCTGCCTATCTACGATGCCTTAAGCCAAAGCACGCAGATCCGCCACATCCTGGCGCGCCACGAGCAGGGCGCGGGTTTTATCGCTCAAGGGATGGCGCGAACCGAAGGCAAACCCGCCGTCTGTATGGCCTGTAGCGGCCCTGGTGCCACCAACCTGATTACGGCGATCGCCGATGCCCGCCTCGATTCAATTCCTCTGGTGTGCATCACCGGCCAGGTGCCGGCCTCCATGATCGGCACCGACGCTTTCCAGGAAGTCGACACCTACGGCATCTCTATCCCCATCACCAAGCATAACTATCTGGTGCGCGACATCGCCGAGCTGCCGCAGGTGATGAGCGACGCCTTCCGTATTGCCCAGTCCGGGCGTCCCGGACCGGTGTGGATAGACATTCCTAAGGACGTACAGTCGGCGACGATTGAACTGGAAACCCTGCCAGAACCGGGCGAGCGCGCCCCGGCACCGGCCTTCGCCCCTGAAAGCGTGCGTGAAGCAGCGGCGATGATCAACGCGGCGAAGCGCCCGGTGCTCTATCTGGGCGGCGGGGTGATTAACGCGCCGCAGCCGATTCGTCAGCTGGCGGAAAAAGCCAACCTGCCGACCACCATGACCTTGATGGCGCTGGGCATGCTGCCGAAGGCGCACCCGCTGTCGCTGGGGATGCTGGGGATGCACGGCGCGCGCAGCACCAACTTCATTTTGCAGGAAGCGGATTTACTGATTGTTTTAGGCGCGCGTTTTGATGACCGGGCGATTGGCAAGACCGAGCAGTTCTGCCCGAACGCGAAGATTATCCACGTCGATATCGACCGCTCTGAGCTGGGCAAAATCAAGCAACCGCACGTCGCGATTCAGGGCGATGTGGCGGAAGTCTTAGCCCAGCTGATCCCGCAGATTGAGGCGCAGCCGCGCGATGAGTGGCGCCAGCTGGTGGCAGATTTACAGCGTGAATTCCCCTGCGCCATCCCGCAGGAAAGTGACCCGCTCTCCCATTACGGCCTGATTAACGCCGTGGCCGCCTGCGTTGACGATGAGGCGATCATTACCACCGATGTGGGTCAGCATCAGATGTGGACGGCGCAGGCCTACCCGCTCAACCGTCCGCGCCAGTGGCTGACTTCCGGCGGTCTCGGCACCATGGGCTTCGGCCTGCCGGCGGCCATCGGCGCGGCGCTGGCGAATCCGCAGCGCAAGGTTATCTGTTTCTCCGGCGACGGCAGCCTGATGATGAATATTCAGGAGATGGCCACCGCCGCCGAAAATCGGTTGGATGTTAAAATTATCCTGCTGAACAACGAAGCGCTGGGGCTGGTGCATCAGCAGCAGAGCCTGTTCTATCAGCAGGGCGTGTTCGCCGCCACCTATCCGGGGATGATTAACTTTATGCAAATCGCCGCCGGTTTTGGTCTGCAAACCTGTGATTTAAATAACGAAGCCGATCCGCAGGCGGCGCTGCAGGCGATCATCGACCGTCCGGGTCCGGCGCTGATCCACGTGCGCATCGACGCGCAGCAGAAAGTGTATCCGATGGTACCGCCGGGTGCGGCCAATACTGAAATGGTGGGGGAATAAGCCATGCAAAAACAATGTGATAACGTCATTCTGGAGCTCACTGTCCGCAACCACCCTGGCGTGATGACCCACGTCTGCGGGCTATTTGCCCGCCGGGCGTTTAACGTTGAAGGCATTCTCTGCTTGCCGATCCAGGGCAGCGAGCACAGCCGCATCTGGCTGCTGGTGAACGACGATCAGCGTCTTGGCCAGATGATTAGCCAGATAGAAAAACTGGAAGACGTCACCAACGTGGCGCGCAACCAGTCCGATCCCACCATGTTTAACAAAATTGCGGTGTTCTTCGAGTAAATCGCGCAAGGCTTGAACGGTAAGGTGCTTATGGTTAAGGTAAGCGCCTTTGCCGGATGGCGCTGCGCTTACCCGGCCTACAGGGAGTGGATCCGTAGGCCGGATAAGGCGTTTACGCCGCCATCCGGCGCTTTCAGGCACCAGGAAACACCATGACTACCATCGCCCTTATTGACGATCATTTGATTGTCCGCTCCGGCTTTGCTCAGCTGCTGGGGCTGGAAGCTGATTTTCAGGTTGTCGCCGAATTTGGTAGCGGCCGCGAGGCGCTGGCGGGGCTACCGGGGCGCGGTGTACAGGTCTGTATCTGCGATATCTCCATGCCGGATATTTCCGGGCTGGAGCTGCTCAGCCAGTTGCCGAAGGGGATGGCGACGATCATGCTGTCGGTGCACGATAGCCCGGCGCTGATCGAGCAGGCGCTGAACGCCGGCGCGCGCGGCTTCCTGTCGAAACGCTGCAGCCCGGATGAACTTATCGCCGCGGTGCGCACGGTGGCGGCGGGCGGTTGCTATCTCACGCCGGATATCGCCATGAAGCTGGCCGCCGGGCGCCAGGATCCGCTCACCAAACGCGAACGCCAGGTGGCGGAAAAACTGGCGCAGGGGATGGCGGTGAAAGAGATTGCCGCCGAGCTCGGCCTGTCGCCGAAAACCGTTCACGTTCACCGCGCCAACCTGCTGGAAAAACTGGGCGTCAGTAACGACGTTGAGCTGGCGCGCCGCATGTTCGATAGCTGGCAATGAAGGCCGTCGTCTCACGATTGCTGTCGGTGATCGGCTGCGCCTTTATCTTCTCCGCAGCCTGGTTCTGCCTGTGGAGTATCAGTCTGCATCTGGTTGAACGCGCGGATTTAGCGGTGCTGCTGTTTCCCTTTGGCCTGCGTTTAGGGCTGATGCTGCAATGCCCGCGCGGCTACTGGCCGGTGCTGCTGGGCGCCGAGTGGCTGCTTATCTTCTGGCTGGCGCAGGAAGTGGCGCTGGCGCACCCGATAATATTGATGACCGGAAGTCTGCTGACCCTGCTGCCGGTAGCGTTGATTTCACGCTATCGCCATCAGCGCGACTGGCTGACGCTGCTGCGCCAGGGCGGGGCGCTGATCGCCGCCTCGCTGCTGCAATCGCTGCCGTGGCTGGCGCAAGGGAGCGAAGGATTGACTGCCCTGCTGTTAACGCTGACCGGTGGTCTGACGCTGGCGCCGACCTGCCTGGTTATCTGGCACTATCTTACCAGTACCGTCTGGCGGCCGCTGGGGCCCGCCCTGGTCTCGCAGCCGATTAACTGGCGCGGCCGGCATCTGATCTGGTACCTGCTGTTATTCACCATTAGCCTGTGGCTGCAGCTTGGGCTGCCCGCCGAGCTCTCCCGCTTTACCCCGTTTTGCCTCGCGCTGCCGATTATCGCCCTCGCCTGGCACTACGGCTGGCAGGGGGCGCTGATCGCCACCCTGATGAACGCCATCGCGCTGATTGCCAGCCAGACCTGGCACGATCACCCGGTCGATTTATTGCTTTCACTGCTGGCCCAGAGCCTCACCGGGCTGCTGCTGGGGGCGGGGATCCAGCGATTGCGCGAGCTTAACCTGTCGCTACAGAACGAGCTGGCGCGTAATCGGCGGCTGGCGGAACGTCTGCTGGAAACGGAAGAGAGCGTGCGGCGTGACGTGGCGCGCGAGCTCCACGATGATATTGGCCAGACGATCACGGCAATTCGCACCCAGGCGGGGATCGTCCAGCGTCTGGCGCCGAATAACGGCAGCGTGCGCCAGAGCGGCCAGCTGATAGAACAGCTGTCGCTGGGAGTTTACGACTCGGTGCGAAGACTGCTTGGTCGCCTGCGTCCGCGCCAGCTTGACGATCTGCCGCTTGAACAGGCGATACGTTCGTTGATGCGCGAAATGGAACTGGAAGACCGCGGCATCGTCAGCCACCTCGACTGGCGGATTAACGAAGCGGGACTGAGCGAAAACCAGCGCGTGACGCTGTTTCGTGTCTGCCAGGAAGGACTGAATAATATCGTCAAGCACGCCAGCGCCAGCGCCGTCACCCTGCAGGGCTGGCAGCAGGATGGGCGATTGATGCTGGTGCTGGAAGATGACGGCTGCGGCCTGCCGCCGGGCTCGAATCTGCAGGGGTTCGGCCTGACCGGCATGCGTGAACGCGTCACCGCGCTGGGCGGCACGCTGACCATCTCCTGCACACACGGTACCCGCGTGTGCGTCAATTTACCGCTGCGTTACGCCTGAGAGGAGCGCCGATGTTTGCCTTTTTAAAAGCGCCGCCGGACGCCACTCCAGTTAGCGATAAACGCGAGCTGGACGAGCGTTATCGTTACTGGCGTCGACATATTCTGCTCACTATCTGGCTTGGCTACGCGCTGTTCTATTTCACCCGCAAAAGCTTTAACGCCGCGGTCCCGGAAATTCTCGCCAGCAACGTCCTGACCCGCAGCGATATCGGCCTGCTGGCCACGCTGTTTTACATCACTTACGGGCTGTCGAAATTTTTCTCCGGTATCGTCAGCGACCGCTCCGACGCCCGCTATTTTATGGGGCTGGGGCTTATCGCTACCGGGGTGGTGAATATTCTGTTCGGTTTTTCTACCTCGCTGTGGGCTTTCGCGCTGCTGTGGGCGCTGAATGCCTTCTTCCAGGGCTGGGGCTCGCCGGTGTGCGCCCGGCTGCTGACGGCCTGGTATTCGCGGACCGAACGCGGCGGCTGGTGGGCGCTATGGAATACCGCGCATAACGTCGGCGGCGCGCTGATCCCGATGGTGGTGGGGGCGGCGGCGCTGCACTACGGCTGGCGTGCCGGGATGACGATTGCCGGCTGTCTGGCGATCCTCGCCGGGCTGTATCTGTGCTGGCGGCTGCGCGATCGCCCGCAGGCGGTGGGGTTACCCGCCGTGGGCGACTGGCGTCACGATGCGCTGGAAATCGCCCAGCAGCAGGAAGGCGCTGGGCTGACGCGTAAAGCGATCCTGACCCGCTACGTGCTGGCCAATCCCTATATCTGGCTGCTGTCGCTGTGCTATGTGCTGGTGTACGTGGTACGGGCGGCGATTAACGACTGGGGCAATCTGTATATGTCGGAGACGCTCGGCGTCGATCTGGTGACCGCTAACTCGGCGGTGACCATGTTTGAGCTGGGCGGTTTTATCGGCGCGCTGGTGGCGGGTTGGGGCTCGGATAAACTGTTTAACGGCAATCGCGGGCCGATGAACCTGATTTTCGCCGCCGGAATTTTGCTGTCGGTTGGCGGGCTGTGGCTGATGCCGTTCGCCAGCTATGTCATGCAGGCGGCCTGCTTCTTCACCACCGGTTTCTTCGTGTTTGGCCCGCAGATGCTGATCGGCATGGCGGCGGCGGAATGTTCGCATAAAGAAGCCGCCGGGGCGGCGACCGGGTTTGTCGGCCTGTTCGCTTATCTTGGCGCCTCGCTTTCCGGCTGGCCGCTGGCGCAGGTGATGGATATCTGGCACTGGACCGGATTCTTCGTGGTGATTGCGATTGCCGCCGGCATTTCCGCGCTGCTGCTGCTGCCGTTTTTAAACGCGCAGGCGCCGCGTACCGCCAGCGAAGCGTGATGTAGCTCACCCTTTCGCCGCGAACGGGGCAAAACTAAGAAATTTTCCCGGTTTCACCTGGACGCCGTCTCAGGCCAGACGGCGCGCTGGTTTTTACAATGCCTGGTTATTACGCAGGCATAAAAAATCAGCTCAGGAGATACCCATGCTGGCCTTTCTGAATCAGGTGCGCAAGCCGACCCTGGATCTGCCGCTCGATGTGCGGCGCAAAATGTGGTTCAAACCTTTCATGCAGTCCTATCTGGTGGTCTTCATCGGCTACCTGACCATGTATCTGATCCGCAAGAACTTTAATATCGCGCAGAACGACATGATCTCCACCTACGGGTTGAGCATGACGCAGCTGGGGATGATTGGCCTGGGCTTCTCCATCACCTACGGCGTGGGCAAGACGCTCGTCTCTTATTATGCCGACGGTAAAAACACCAAGCAGTTCCTGCCGTTTATGCTGATCCTCTCCGCCATCTGTATGCTGGGCTTTAGCGCCAGTATGGGGGCGGGTTCAACCAGCCTGTTCCTGATGATCGCCTTCTATGCGCTGAGCGGCTTCTTCCAGAGCACCGGCGGCTCGTGCAGCTATTCCACCATCACCAAGTGGACGCCCAGACGCAAACGCGGCACCTTCCTCGGCTTCTGGAATATCTCCCACAACCTCGGCGGCGCGGGCGCGGCGGGCGTGGCGCTGTTTGGCGCCAACTATCTGTTCGACGGCCACGTGATCGGCATGTTTGTCTTCCCGTCGATTATTGCGCTGATCGTTGGCTTTATCGGCCTGCGCTACGGTAGCGACTCGCCGGAATCCTACGGCCTTGGTACGGCGGAAGAGCTGTTTGGCGAAGCGATCAGCGAAGAAGACAAAGAGACCGAAGAAAATGCGATGACCAAGTGGCAGATCTTTGTTGAGTACGTGCTGAAAAACAAAGTGATCTGGCTGCTGTGCTTCTCCAACATCTTCCTCTACGTGGTGCGTATCGGTATCGATCAGTGGTCCACCGTGTATGCCTTCCAGGAGCTGAAGCTGTCTAAAGAGGTGGCGATTCAGGGCTTTACCCTGTTTGAAGTCGGCGCGCTGGTTGGCACGCTACTGTGGGGCTGGTTGTCGGATCTGGCCAACGGCCGCCGCGCGCTGGTGGCCTGCGTCGCGCTGGCGCTGATTATAGCCACCCTCGGGGTTTACCAACATGCCAGCAACCAGTACGTCTATCTGGCCTCGTTGTTTGCGCTGGGCTTCCTGGTGTTTGGTCCGCAGCTGTTGATCGGCGTCGCCGCCGTCGGCTTCGTGCCGAAAAAAGCGATCGGCGCCGCCGATGGAATCAAGGGCACCTTCGCCTATCTGATCGGCGATAGCTTCGCCAAACTGGGGCTCGGGATGATCGCCGATGGTACGCCGGTCTTCGGCCTGACCGGCTGGGCCGGCACCTTTGCGGCGCTGGACGCCGCCGCCATCGGCTGTATCTGCCTGATGGCCATCGTGGCTATCTTCGAAGAGCGTAAAATTCGCCGCGAGAAAAAGAACCGTATTTTGCAGACTGCCTGATTCACCAGGTATTTGGTAACCTTGCCCGGCCATTGCGCCGGGCTTTTTTATTGTTCTTGCTGGCTGGATTGCAGGAGTAGCTCCCGCAGCCACTGCTGCGCCGGGTCATGATGGTTACGCTCGTGCCAGGCCATGCTTTTGGTGAAACCCGGGATCGTCAGCGGCGGTGGGGCGATTTTCATGCCGCTGGCTCTTTTCGCCAGCCGGCGCGGTACAACGGCGATCATGTCG
The DNA here is from genome assembly GCF_002806655.1 of Klebsiella sp. K-Nf6. Taxonomy (NCBI): domain Bacteria; kingdom Pseudomonadati; phylum Pseudomonadota; class Gammaproteobacteria; order Enterobacterales; family Enterobacteriaceae; genus Klebsiella; species Klebsiella sp. K-Nf6. The sequence continues at coordinate 85,044 of NZ_PIBN01000022.1, forward strand.
CTCACCGCCAGTATTTCCGGCAACACCAGGAAACTGCTCACCGACAATCCCACCCGCCGGGTTCGACCAAGTGCCGCCAGCGCGTCGTCGGTCACGCCGCGAAAGCTATCGCCCTGCCATGAAACCAGCACATGTTCCAGCGCACAGAAGCGGTCGAGCGTCAGCGGCTGGCTGGCCTGCGGATGGTCTTCGCGCATCAGACAGACATAGTCTTCCTGATACAGCGCCCGGCTGTGCAACGCCGGCGGCGTATCGTGGGGCGTCAATAGCGCAATATCCACTTCACCACGTTCGGACTGTGCCAGCAGCGTGGCCGGTGATTCGGGAATGATGCGCACGCGGATACCCGGCGCCAGTGGCTTCAGCGCGGCGATAAATGGCACGATCACTGCTTTCAACGCATAATCCGTCGCGGCGATGGTCCAGGTAAAATTGGCTTCCAGCGGCTCGAAGATGGCAGGTTGCAGCAGGGTTTCAGCATCGATCAGCAGCTGCTTTACCGGAGCCGCCAGCGCCTGAGCGCGCAGCGTCGGCACCATACCGTGCGGGGCGCGGATAAACAGCGGGTCATTAAAGGCGTCGCGCAGGCGAGTGAGCATGCCGCTGACCGCCGGCTGGGTGAGCGCCAGCCGCGCTGCCGCCCGGGTGACGCTGCGTTCATCGAGCAGCGCATCCAGGGCTTTCAGCAGGTTGAGATCGAGGTTTCTGATATCAGATTTCATGATAGCCATCCGCAAACGCGATAAGTCACATTATGGTATGCCCGGTAGTCGACAGCAGGCAAATTCCCATTATGATAGTGAGGCTGCGATTGGATGAGAGGATGCATGATCTGGATAGGACTGGCCACCCTGGTAGTGGTATTTGTTGTGGGATTTCGGGTGCTTACCTCTGATTCACGCCGCGCGATCCGTCGCCTGAGCGAACGCCTTGGCATAACGCCTGTTCCGCTGGAATCGATGATCGATCAACTGGGAAAAACCGCCGGTAATGAGTATTTGCGCTACCTGGAGCGGCCGAATGAAGCGCATCTGCAGAACGCCGCACAGGTACTGCTGATCTGGCAGACCGCTATCGTCGATGCCAGCGAAAAAAACCTGCATTACTGGTATCGCCTGATGCAAAAAGCGCGTTTAGCGGCGCCGATTACCGACGCGCAAATTCGTCTTGCGCAAGGGTTTCTGCGAGAGCTGGATCCGGATGTGAGCGATTTGCATAATCTGCAGCAGCGCTATAACGCGCTATTCCTGCCGGAAGACGGCGTGCACTGGTTGCACTGATATCACTACTGCTTATGAGTATTATCAAGGATGGTGATTCGATTTATATCACTCTCCCGCGCATGATTAACCTCGTTAAAACAATCGTTCACGAGGTTAATCATGAAACAGCCCCTGCTGCAAAGCGCCATCGTCTGGCCGGAAGCGTATCTGCCGGGCACCACCGACAATTTTGCCTCTAATGAAATTATCGTCAGCGGCCTGACGGCAGCTCAGATATGGGCGCAGCTCGATGACACCACGCTGTGGCCGGGCTATTACAGCAACGTTGCCGATATCCATTTCCATGACGGTAGCGGCCCGACCCTCAGCGCCAACGCCCGCTTCCGCTTCAGCACCTTCGGCTTCCCGATTGAGGCGCAGATTACAGAGTATGTACCTCCCGCTGCCGGGCAGGCGGCGCGCGTAGCCTGGCACGGCTGGGCGGAAGGGGATGCAACGACGCGTCTTGATGTGATCCACGCGTGGCTATTTGAAGATTTGCCCGGCGGGCGCGTACGTATCCTCACCCAGGAGTCGCAAAAAGGCGTTCCGGCGCAGGAGCTGGCGCGTACCTTGCCCAATCCGATGATTAACGGTCACCAGGAATGGATCTGCGGGCTGGTGAAATCGGCTCGCGGCGAGTAAATCCGAGTGCCGGATGGCGGCTGCGCCTTATCCGGCCTACGGTTTCCGCACTCGTCCCTTGTAGGCCGGATAAGCGTAAGCGCCATCCGGCAGAATGACGAAGGCTATATTCTCAGGCTATCCCTTTGTATCATGCCGTGAAAAGCGATGAGAGTTGTGAAAACGTTAAATACGTCACATACAAAATGTTACACTGCGCGGCTTTCAGCCACTTTCTTCGCAGGTCACTCATGAGTCATTCAAATGAAGCCAAACCCCACGCACGCGAGCTGGCGCGGCCAAACTGGTCGGCGGTTTTCGCGGTTGCGTTCTGTGTCGCCTGCCTGATTACCGTTGAGTTTCTGCCGGTCAGCCTGCTGACGCCGATGGCGCTGGATTTAGGCATCTCCGAAGGGATGGCCGGGCAGTCGGTGACGACCACGGCCTTTGTGGCCATGTTCTCCAGCCTGTTTATCACCTCCGTCATTGGCAAAACCGATCGCCGCTACGTCGTTATTCTGTTTTCGCTGCTGCTGACCCTTTCCTGCCTGCTGGTGTCGTTTGCCGATAGCTTCATCCTGCTGCTGCTGGGGCGCGCCTGTCTGGGCCTGGCGCTCGGTGGTTTCTGGGCGATGTCGGCCTCGCTGACCATGCGGCTGGTGCCGATGCGCGTGGTGCCGAAAGCGCTATCGATTATCTTCGGCGCGGTATCAATCGCGCTGGTGATCGCCGCCCCGCTGGGCAGTTTTTTGGGCGGGATCATCGGCTGGCGCAACGTCTTTAACGGCGCGGCGGTGATGGGGGTGCTGTGTACGATCTGGGTGCTGAAAGCGCTGCCGTCGCTGCCCGGTGAATCGGCGGCTCAACAGCAAAATATGTTTGGCCTGCTGAAACGCCCGGGGGTGATGGCCGGGATGTGCGCCATTTTCATGGCCTTTGCCGGACAGTTTGCCTTCTTTACCTATATTCGCCCGGTTTTCATGACGCTCGCCGGGTTTGACGTCGACGGCCTGACGCTGGTGCTGCTGAGCTTTGGTATCGCCAGCTTTATCGGTACCTCGCTTTCGTCGGTGCTTCTCAAGCGTTCGGTGAAAGCGGCGCTGGCGATTGCGCCGCTGGTGCTGACCGCCTGCGCGGTGGCGCTGGTACTGTGGGGAGAAAGCAAAATCGTCGCCTCGACGGTAGCGATTATCTGGGGCTTTGCGTTTGCGCTGATCCCGGTGGGGTGGTCAACGTGGATCACCCGTTCGCTCTCCGATCAGGCGGAAAAAGCCGGGTCGATTCAGGTGGCGGTGATTCAGCTGGCCAACACCTGCGGCGCCGCGGTCGGCGGCATTGCGCTTGACCACTTAGGGCTGCTGTCGCCGCTGGTGTTGTCAGGGGTATTGATGCTGTTTACCGGCCTGTTGGTGGCGGCCAAAGTGAAGGTGAATTCACCCGCTTAAGGCCGCTCGCCTTTTGCCAGCCGGCACTACCGCGGGTACGGAGCCTGACTGCCCGGCGGCGCTGCGCTTGCCGGGCCTACGTTGTGTGAGCCTGCGGGAAGGAACGTAGGCCGGATAAGGCGTCAGCCGCCATCTGGCATACATGCAGTAGTCGTAGCCCGGCTAAGCGTAGCGCCAGCCGGGAACGCTCCTTCGACAACGTTATCGCATCAGAACCACGCCTCAAACATCCCGCCGACGTTCAGCGAATCCAGCTGCTGATCCTGGGTGCCGTTAACCTTCGCGGTGTGCTCGTTGTCCACCTGACCACCGGTCACATAGAAGCGCAGCATCGGGCGGAACTCCGGCCCCATGCCGATGGCGATGTTCTGCGACAGCG
>NZ_PIBN01000023.1:0-83977 GCF_002806655.1 Klebsiella sp. K-Nf6
GCGTTGAGCTAACCGGTACTAATGAACCGTGAGGCTTAACCTTACAACGCCGAAGATGTTTTGGCGGATTTGAGAGAATTTTCAGCTGTGATACAGATTAGTCGATGCGTCCGGGTGACGTGTTGATAAAACAGAATTTGCCTGGCGGCGACAGCGCGGTGGTCCCACCTGACCCCATGCCGAACTCAGAAGTGAAACGCCGTAGCGCCGATGGTAGTGTGGGGTCTCCCCATGTGAGAGTAGGGAACTGCCAGGCATCAAATTGCAGTAAGCCGGGGTGACAACCGGTGGTAATAAAGCGAAGAAATTCGGTGGAGCGGTAGTTCAGTCGGTTAGAATACCTGCCTGTCACGCAGGGGGTCGCGGGTTCGAGTCCCGTCCGTTCCGCCACTTATTAAAATTAAGCCTGCTATGTTAGCGGGCTTAATAGCGAGAAAGATTTAGGGGCGTAGCTCAGTTGGTAGAGCACCGGTCTCCAAAACCGGGTGTCGCGAGTTCGAGTCTCTCCGCCCCTGCCATATATAATCCTTTGCTTCGGCAAAGGATTTTTTTTGTTTGTCATTTCGTCCATTCCTCTGCCTTCCCCCGCTTTGGTCACTCCATCCATGGAGTCAGATCTTTATTCCAGTATGCTGCTTTTCAGGATCTCGCGAATATGCGCTTGTTTATCGCTATTTTGTAGCCAAATGGCATACAGAGGACGTGAGAGTGTCGCGCTATCGGTCACCGTATGTAGACCGCTTTTCTGCTGCGCCCAACTGACGGGTAACCAGCTACAGCCATTCAAGGTACTGAGTTGCTGATAAGCCAGTTCTGCGGAGCTCGTTGTCAACAGTGGCACATCATCGCTACCAATCAGCCCCACTTCGTTTTGCTGGAAATCCGGCCCCCATTCCAGACGCAGGTAGTTCAAATCATTCTTATTTTTCCCTGGTGCGGCACAATAGAGCGCCAGGGTGAAATTACCCAGCAACTGGCAGCTTAATTCATCCATCTTCGGTGATTCAGTTGTGATCAGGAGATCGAGCTGGCGTTCATGCAACTGTTTAACTAATGACTGACGTTGGGCGATCCGCGCCTCGAATTGCAGGTTATAGGGATCTTTGTAGAGAGTCCCCAGCCAGCCGTTCAGCAGACATTCCCACAGCGACGCGCTGGCACCGATGGAGAATTCGTTATGTCGCGAAGAGTGAGCGACCTCCTTGCGCGCGGCCTGCCAGGTGTTCATCAACGTTTCGGCGTAGGGCAGGAGCTTTTCTCCGGCGGTCGTCAGACGAATGTTATTACGATGGCGGGTGAACAGGTTCACGCCAAGTTGATTCTCCAGCTGACGAATACGAAAGCTGACCGCTGACTGCGTCAGGTAAAGTGCCTCTGCTGCCCGCCCAAAGTGACGAGTTCTGCTCACTTCCAGGAAAGTCTTGAGCAATTCCGTATCCACACCGTTCTCCACAAAATTATTTGTCGTCATGATTTAAATGTTTTGTTTGACGCTCTGTCAAGCGTAACTAATACTCCGCGCCATAAATAGCTCGGCCAAAGAATCAGGAGCGTGTAGGATGGCGGAAAGCTTTACGACGACTAATCGTTTTTTCGACAATAAAAATTATCCACGCGGGTTCTCCCGTCATGGTGATTTCACCATCAAAGAGGCGCAACTGCTGGAACGTCATGGTTATGCCTTTAATGAACTGGAACTGGGTAAACGCGAACCTGTTACCGATGATGAAAAACAATTTGTCTCGGTGTGCCGTGGTGAACGTGAGCCGGTAACGGAAGCAGAACGCGTATGGATTAAGTATATGGCACGCATCAAGCGGCCGAAGCGTTTCCATACTCTTTCCGGCGGCAAACCGCAGATGGAAGGCGCTGACGATTACACCGAAAGCGATGACTAAGAAAAGGGCGTAAGCCCTTTTTTTACGCCATCATTTTCTGCAGATGGCTAAGCATCCGATCTATTGCCCGATAGCTAAGCGCCTCCTGCAAATGGTGGCGTTCAATCTCTTCAGCCTCTGCCAGATCGGCAATGGTTCTTGCCACTTTTAACAGACGCTGCCAGGCCCGTATAGAAAGCCCCAGGTGAGTTAGCGTCTGTTCCAGCCAGACAGCATCATCCTGCCGCAAGTGGCAGCAGCTCTTCATTTCACGATTCTCAAGATGCGCATTCAGCTTATTTTGCCTGAGCATTTGACGTTCACGCGCCGCCAGCACACGCTGACGGACTGTCGCACTCGATTCTTCACCTCGTATGCCCTGGCTCAGTATCCCCGGCGGTGGCAGCGGGATCTCTAAGGAGAGATCGAAACGGTCGAGAAAAGGGCCAGACAGGCGCCCAAGGTAGCGCAATGTCTGCTCAGGCGACGCGCGATTATGTTTACCCTGATAATGCCCGGTCGGGCTTGGGTTCATTGCTGCGATAAGCTGAAAGCGCGCCGGATAGTCAATTTTGGCGCGCGATCGTGATATGTGGATCTTGCCTGACTCAATGGGCTCACGTAGCGCATCCAGCACCCGCCGCTCAAACTCCGGTAGCTCATCAAGAAATAGCACGCCATTATGGGCCAGTGAAATCTCGCCAGGGGCGGGTATTGAGCCCCCGCCCACCATCGCTGCCAGCGAGGCGCTATGGTGAGGGGCGCGGAACGGCCTCTGACGCCACCGGGTCTTTGCGGTGTGGGGGTTGACCAGACTTTGAATGGCCGTGCTCTCCAGCGCTTCCTGATTGCTTAATGGCGGCAAAAGGCCGGGGAGCCGGCTGGCAAGCATGGTTTTGCCGGTGCCTGGTGGGCCAATCAGGAGCAGATTGTGGCCACCGGCCGCCACAATCTCCAGCGCCCGTTTGCCCTGTTGCTGGCCGATAACATCTCGCAGATCTTCGCAGCGTTCATCAACGGCGGGCACTTCGGCGAGAGGCGGTGAAAGCGATGCTTGCCCCGCGAGAAACGCGCACACCTGCTGCAGATGGTCGGCGACCAGGCAATCGCTGCCGCCGATCAGACCCACCTCAGCCGCATTGTCAGAGGAGACGACAATGCGCCGGCCGGCTTTAATGGCTTCCATTGCGCTGGGGATCGCCCCAGGAACGCCACGTAAGCCGCCTGTAAGGGCGAGTTCGCCCACAAACTCATATTGATTCAATCGGGTAGTGTTGAGCTGCTCTGAGGCGACGAGAAGCGCGAGAGCGATGGGAAGGTCGTATCGTCCACCCTCTTTAGGCAGATCCGCGGGTGCCAGGTTAATGGTTATTTTCTTCGCAGGGAAAGCGTAGCCGCTGTTGATCAAGGCGCTGCGTACCCGGTCGCGGGCCTCTTTCACGGTGGTCTCCGGTAGCCCGACCATGGTCAAGCCAGGCAGACCGCTGCTGAGATGAACCTCGATAGTAATCAATGGCGCTTCGATACCGAGCGCCGCGCGTGTGTAAACGATGGCGAGCGACATAAAACCTCCTGTACAGAGACGGATTATGACGAGCCTGCCGTGAAACGGCAGCGGCAATAACACGAAGTTAGAAGCAGAAATCCATTATTTTCACGCCATCTCGTTACATTTAGCCGAAAATGGAAACGTGATCGAAAAACGTGGTGCATCCGAAACAGAGATTGGCGCTGAGCGTACAGCGTGAAAGAAAACTGAATTTTTTTCATTTCTGATTTTCTTCATATAAAACAATTATTTTTCCTGAAACTGTTAGGCTGCTCAGAAACGAAAATATAAAAAAATCTTGTGTTTTATGTGATGTCTGTGGTACCTCTTTAGGTATTCCTTCGAACAAGAAGCCAGAAAGTACAGAAAATGACAGCCCTTCTACGAGTGATTAGCCTGGTCGTGATTAGCGTGGTGGTGATTATTATCCCACCGTGCGGGGCTGCACTTGGACGAGGAAAGGCTTAAGAATCAAGCCTTAACGAACTAAGACCCCCGCACCGAAAGGTCCGGGGGTTTTTTTATAACTGAAATAACCTAAGCGAGGAGCAGATGATGACTTTTAGCATAAAATTCTGTTTCTCCCGATTTATGACGGGGAACTAACTATGAATGGCGCGCAGTGGGTGGTACATGCTTTGCGGACACAGGGAGTCGACACAGTTTTTGGCTATCCGGGTGGCGCAATTATGCCGGTTTACGATGCACTGTATGACGGCGGCGTGGAGCACCTGCTGTGTCGGCATGAGCAAGGGGCAGCCATGGCGGCCATTGGCTATGCGCGAGCGACCGGGAAAACCGGGGTGTGCATAGCGACGTCCGGCCCGGGCGCGACCAACCTGATCACTGGCCTGGCGGACGCCCTGCTTGATTCCATCCCCATTGTCGCTATCACCGGCCAGGTGGCCGCTCCCTTCATCGGCACGGATGCGTTCCAGGAAGTAGACGTTCTCGGTTTGTCACTGGCCTGTACTAAGCACAGTTTCCTCGTGCAGTCTCTGGATGAGCTGCCGCGGGTTATCGCTGAAGCTTTCCAGGTGGCAAACTCAGGCCGTCCGGGCCCGGTGCTGGTTGATATCCCTAAAGATATTCAGATGGCGCAGGGCGACCTTGATCCTCATTTCTCTACCGTCGACGATGAGATGGCGTTCCCGCAGGCGGAGGTTGCTCAGGCTCTGCAGATGCTGGCTCAGTCACAGAAACCGATGCTGTATGTTGGCGGTGGGGTGGGTATGGCGCAGGCGGTACCGGCTTTGCGTGAATTCCTGGCGGTGACCCGAATGCCGGCAACCTGCACGCTGAAAGGGTTGGGCGTGGTGGCCGCAGATTATCCGTATTATCTCGGTATGCTGGGCATGCACGGCACTAAGGCGGCCAACCTGGCGGTACAGGAGTGCGATCTGCTAATCGCTGTCGGCGCGCGCTTTGACGATCGTGTGACCGGTAAGCTCAATACCTTCGCTCCGCATGCCAAAGTGATCCACATGGACATCGATCCGGCGGAACTGAACAAGCTGCGTCAGGCGCACATCGGTCTGACCGGCGATTTGAACCGCTTGCTGCCGGCGCTGCAGCAGCCGTTAGCTATCGATGCCTGGCGCGAGCATAATGCCGCACTGCGTACCGAGCACGCCTGGCGTTACGATCATCCCGGCGAGGCGATCTACGCGCCGCTGCTGCTGAAGCAGCTTTCCGACCGTAAGCCGGCGGACAGCGTTGTGACAACCGACGTAGGCCAGCACCAGATGTGGTCGGCTCAACATATGACCTATACCCGTCCGGAAAACTTTATCACCTCCAGCGGCTTAGGCACGATGGGCTTTGGCCTGCCGGCCGCTGTTGGCGCCCAGGTGGCGCGCCCGGACGATACGGTAATCTGTATCTCCGGTGACGGTTCCTTCATGATGAACGTGCAGGAGCTGGGCACCGTCAAACGCAAGCAGTTACCGTTGAAGATCGTGTTACTCGACAACCAGCGGTTAGGGATGGTTCGACAATGGCAGCAGCTGTTTTTCCAGGAACGTTATAGCGAAACCACTCTGACTGATAATCCTGATTTCCTCACGCTGGCCAGCGCCTTCGGTATTCCTGGCCAACACATCACCCGTAAAGACCAGGTTGAAGCGGCACTCGACACCATGCTTTCGAGCCAGGGGCCATACCTGCTTCATGTCTCAATCGACGAACTTGAGAATGTCTGGCCGTTGGTGCCGCCCGGCGCCAGTAATGCAGAAATGCTGGAGAAATTATCATGAAGCAACATCAGGTCGCTTTGCAGGCGCGTTTCAATCCGGAAACCTTAGAGCGCGTGCTGCGCGTTGTCCGCCACCGTGGTTTTCAAATCTGCTCAATGAACATGGAAACCGCGCCAGATGCGCAAAATATAAATATCGAATTGACCGTTGCCAGCCCGCGGCCCGTCGAATTACTGTTTAGCCAATTAAGTAAACTGGTCGACGTTGCCTGCGTCGAGATCCAGCAACCCACATCACAACAAATCCGCGCCTGAGCGCAGAGGAATAAAAAAAATGACGACGAAGAAAGCTGATTACATTTGGTTCAATGGCGAGATGACCCCATGGGGCGAGGCGAAAGTGCACGTCATGTCCCATGCGTTGCACTACGGTACTTCGGTATTCGAAGGCATCCGCTGCTACGACTCGCACAAAGGCCCGGTGGTGTTCCGTCATCGCGAACATATGCAGCGTCTGCATGACTCAGCCAAAATTTATCGTTTCCCGGTCTCGCAGAGTGTTGATGAGCTGATGGAAGCCTGCCGCGAAGTTATCCGTACCAATAAACTGACCAGCGCTTATATTCGTCCGCTGGTGTTTGTTGGCGATGTTGGCATGGGCGTTAACCCGCCGGACGGTTACAAAACCGACGTTATCATCGCGGCGTTCCCGTGGGGAGCCTACCTCGGCGCAGAAGCGCTGGAGCAGGGGATCGATGCGATGGTTTCTTCCTGGAACCGCGCGGCGCCGAACACCATCCCAACCGCGGCGAAAGCGGGCGGCAACTATCTCTCCTCTCTGCTGGTCGGCAGTGAAGCGCGTCGTCACGGTTATCAGGAAGGTATCGCGCTGGATGTTAACGGCTATATCTCTGAAGGTGCAGGCGAAAACCTGTTTGAGGTAAAAGATGGCGTGCTGTTTACTCCGCCGTTCACCTCTTCCGCGCTGCCGGGCATTACCCGCGACGCGATCATCAAACTGGCGAAAGATCTTGGCATCGAAGTGCGCGAGCAGGTGCTGTCCCGTGAATCGCTGTACCTCGCGGATGAAGTGTTCATGTCCGGCACCGCGGCGGAAATCACCCCGGTACGCAGCGTTGACGGCATCCAGGTCGGCGCAGGTCGCCGCGGGCCGGTGACCAAACGCATTCAGGAAGCCTTCTTTGGCCTCTTCACCGGTGAAACAGAAGATAAATGGGGCTGGTTGGATCCGGTAAGTAAGTAATTAAAAATGGGACGGCACGCACCGTCCCATTTAATAAACAGAGATGGGAGTAAAAAGAGCATGCCTAAGTACCGTTCCGCCACCACCACACATGGCCGCAACATGGCGGGCGCCCGCGCGTTGTGGCGCGCAACCGGAATGACCGATGCCGATTTCGGCAAACCGATTATCGCCGTCGTCAACTCCTTTACCCAGTTTGTCCCCGGGCACGTGCACCTGCGCGATCTCGGTAAACTGGTTGCCGAGCAGATTGAAGCGGCAGGCGGTGTCGCCAAAGAATTTAACACCATCGCGGTGGATGATGGGATCGCCATGGGCCACGGGGGTATGCTCTATTCACTGCCATCCCGCGAGCTGATCGCTGACTCGGTCGAGTACATGGTTAACGCCCACTGCGCCGATGCCATGGTCTGTATCTCCAACTGCGACAAAATCACTCCGGGGATGCTGATGGCCTCTCTGCGCCTGAACATTCCGGTGATCTTTGTTTCCGGTGGCCCAATGGAAGCCGGGAAGACCAAGCTGTCAGATAAAATCATCAAGCTCGACCTGGTGGATGCGATGATCCAGGGGGCGGATCCGAAAGTGTCCGACGAACAGAGTAACCAGGTGGAACGTTCCGCTTGTCCGACCTGTGGTTCCTGTTCCGGGATGTTCACCGCGAACTCCATGAACTGCCTGACCGAAGCGCTGGGCCTGTCACAGCCGGGTAACGGCTCGCTGCTGGCGACCCACGCCGATCGTAAGGAGCTGTTCCTGAACGCCGGTAAACGTATCGTGGAGCTGACCAAACGCTACTACGAGCAGGATGACGCTTCCGCCCTGCCGCGCAATATCGCCAGCAAGGCGGCATTTGAAAACGCCATGACCCTCGATATCGCGATGGGCGGTTCAACCAACACCGTTCTGCACCTGCTGGCGGCGGCGCAGGAAGCTGAAATCGACTTCACCATGAGCGATATCGATAAGCTCTCCCGCAAGGTTCCGCAGTTGTGTAAAGTGGCGCCGAGTACACAGAAATACCACATGGAAGACGTGCACCGCGCCGGTGGCGTGCTGGGCATTCTGGGCGAACTGGACCGCGCCGGTTTACTCAACCGCGATGTCAAAAACGTCCTTGGCCTGACGCTGCCGCAGACCCTGGAACAGTACGATGTGATGCTGACCCAGGACGACGCGGTGAAAAAAATGTTCCGCGCCGGCCCGGCGGGGATCCGTACCACCCAGGCGTTCTCGCAGGATTGCCGCTGGGATACGCTGGATGACGATCGCGCCGAGGGATGTATCCGTTCTCTGGAACATGCCTACAGTAAAGACGGCGGACTGGCAGTGCTGTACGGTAACTTTGCCGAAAACGGCTGTATCGTGAAAACCGCTGGCGTGGACGATAGCATCCTGAAATTTACCGGCCCGGCGAAAGTTTATGAAAGCCAGGACGAAGCGGTTGATGCCATCCTCGGCGGTAAAGTGGTGGCAGGCGACGTCGTGGTTATCCGCTATGAAGGGCCGAAAGGCGGGCCGGGGATGCAGGAGATGCTCTATCCGACCACCTTCCTGAAGTCTATGGGGCTTGGTAAAGCGTGTGCGCTGATCACCGATGGTCGTTTCTCCGGCGGCACCTCCGGGCTTTCCATTGGCCACGTATCGCCGGAAGCGGCGAGCGGCGGCAACATTGCGATCATCGAAGATGGCGACATGATTGCTATCGATATCCCGAACCGCGGTATCCAGCTGCAGCTGAGCGATGCAGAAATCGCCGCCCGTCGCGAAGCGCAGGAAGCGCGTGGCGATAAGGCGTGGACGCCGAAAGACCGCGAGCGCCAGGTCTCCTTTGCGCTGCGCGCTTATGCCAGCCTCGCGACCAGCGCCGACAAAGGCGCGGTGCGCGATAAATCAAAACTGGGTGGCTAATTATGGCGGACTCACAACCCCTGTCCGGTGCCCCTGAGGGCGCCGAATACCTGAGAGCAGTGCTGCGCGCGCCGGTTTATGAAGCGGTGCAGAAAACGCCGCTGCAAAAAATGGACAAGCTCTCTTCGCGACTGGATAACGTTATTCTGGTCAAACGCGAAGATCGCCAGCCGGTACACAGCTTTAAGCTGCGGGGCGCCTACGCGATGATGTCCAGCCTGACGGCGGAACAGAAATCGAATGGGGTGATCACGGCATCGGCAGGCAACCATGCGCAGGGAGTGGCATTCTCAGCCTCCCGGCTTGGGGTTAAGGCGCTGATCGTGATGCCGGTGGCAACCGCGGATATCAAAGTCGATGCCGTTCGCGGCTTTGGCGGCGAAGTGCTGCTGCATGGCGCCAACTTTGACGAAGCGAAGGCGAGAGCGATTGAGCTGGCGCAGCAGCAGGGCTTTACCTGGGTGCCGCCGTTCGATCACCCGATGGTGATCGCCGGTCAGGGAACCTTGGCGCTGGAGCTGCTGCAGCAGGATGCTCACATCGATCGTGTGTTCGTTCCGGTGGGCGGCGGCGGTCTGGCGGCGGGCGTGGCGGTGCTGATCAAGCAGCTGATGCCGCAGATTAAAGTGATAGCGGTAGAAGCGGAAGACTCGGCATGTCTGAAAGCGGCGCTGGATGCCGGTCATCCGGTGGATCTGCCGCGCGTCGGTTTGTTTGCTGAAGGCGTGGCGGTCAAACGCATCGGCGATGAAACCTTCCGTTTGTGCCAGGAGTATCTGGACGACATCATCACCGTCGACAGCGACGCTATTTGCGCGGCGATGAAAGATCTGTTCGAAGATGTGCGGGCGGTGGCGGAGCCTTCCGGCGCGCTGGCGCTGGCGGGGATGAAGAAATATGTCGCCCAGCACAATATTCGCGGCGAGCGACTGGCTCATATCCTGTCCGGTGCCAACGTTAACTTCCACGGCCTGCGCTACGTGTCTGAGCGCTGCGAGCTCGGGGAACAACGCGAAGCGCTGCTGGCGGTGACGATCCCGGAAGAGAAGGGCAGCTTTCTGAAGTTTTGCCAGCTGCTGGGCGGGCGCTCGGTGACGGAGTTCAACTACCGCTTTGCCGATGCCAAAGACGCCTGCATTTTTGTCGGGGTGCGCCTGAGTCGCGGGCTGGAGGAGCGGAAAGAGATCCTCCAGTTACTGAACGACGGCGGCTACAGCGTCGTTGACCTTTCCGATGACGAAATGGCCAAGCTCCATGTGCGCTATATGGTCGGCGGCCGGCCGTCAAAAGCGCTGCAGGAACGTCTGTTCAGCTTCGAGTTCCCTGAATCGCCGGGGGCGCTGCTGAAGTTCCTGCACACTCTTGGCACCCACTGGAATATTTCGCTGTTCCACTACCGTAGCCACGGCACCGACTATGGTCGGGTGTTAGCGGCCTTCGAGCTGGGCGAGCACGAGCCGGACTTTGAAACCCGTCTTAACGAGCTGGGCTATGAGTGCCACGACGAAACCCATAACCCGGCATTCCGCTTTTTTCTCGCGGGCTAGTGGTTAGGCAGGATTTTCCAGAAAGCATCAATAAGCGGCTCATGCAGCCGCTTTTTTTGTGCGCAAACGCCCAGCTCAAACGGGGTTTGCTCATCGCTGCGCTCCAGAATCATCACCCGGTTGCGTACTGGTTCCGGGCTGTTTTCCAGTACCACCTCCGGTAGCAGCGCCACGCCGCAGCCGAGGGCGACCATCGACACCATCGCTTCGTGGCCCCCGACGGTGGCGTAGATCGACGGGTTGCTGATTTTATGCCGTCGAAACCACAGCTCGATGCGCCGACGTACCGGCCCCTGGTCAGCCATGATAAACGGCACTGTCGACCAGTCCGGACGCTCAACGGTCACCTGGTTACGCACCGGGCAGGGAAGGGCCGGGGCAATTAACACCACGGCGAGGTTCTCCAGCATCGAAAACGCCACCGATCCCGGCAGGGTCTCTGGTTTACCGGCAATCGCCAGGTCGGCTTCGCCGGTGACGACCTTCTCCATGGCATCAGCGGCGTCGCCGGTCGAGAGCTTGATCTCCACCGAAGGATGCGCAGCGCGAAAGCGATCGAGGATCGGCGGCAGATGGCTATAAGCGGCGGTGACAGAGCAGAAGATATGCAGCTCACCGGAGAGCGAAGGTCCCTGCTGATCGATGGCGTGGCGAAGCTGCTGATACTGCAGTAAGGTCTGCTGGGCAAAGGTGCGTAGCTCTTCCCCGGCTTCGGTGAGCGTCACCGTGCGATTATCACGCACGAACAGCGGCTGGCCGAGGTCCTCTTCCAGGCGTTGGATCTGCCGCGAAAGGGTCGAAGGACTGACGTGCATGGCCCGCGCGCTGCGGCCAAAATGGCGGCTTTCCGCCAGATGCAGAAAGGTTTTCAGATCGCGTAAATCCACGGCGCATACTCCCCGATTTTGTGTTTCATAAATTGCAACGTGACGTTGTGAATATATCAATTTCCGCAATAAAATTCCTGTCATATAGTAAGTTCATTCTCGCAAAAGCGAACCGAACAATAAGCACGACAACACAACATCACGAGGTATCACCATGGCTAACTACTTCAACACACTGAATCTGCGCCAGCAGCTGGCACAGCTGGGCAAATGCCGCTTTATGGGGCGCGATGAATTTGCCGATGGCGCAAGCTATCTTCAGGGTAAAAAAGTAGTCATCGTCGGCTGTGGCGCGCAGGGCCTGAACCAGGGTCTGAACATGCGTGATTCCGGCCTGGATATCTCCTATGCGTTGCGTAAAGAAGCGATTGCCGAGAAGCGCGCTTCCTGGCGTAAAGCGACCGAAAACGGCTTCAAAGTCGGTACCTATGAAGAGCTGATCCCGCAGGCCGACCTGGTGGTTAACCTGACGCCGGACAAACAGCACTCTGACGTTGTGCGTTCCGTACAGCCGCTGATGAAAGACGGCGCGGCGCTGGGTTACTCCCACGGCTTCAACATCGTTGAAGTGGGCGAGCAGATCCGCAAAGACATCACCGTGGTGATGGTGGCGCCGAAGTGCCCGGGTACCGAAGTTCGTGAAGAGTACAAACGCGGTTTCGGCGTGCCGACGCTTATCGCCGTACACCCGGAAAACGATCCGAAAGGCGAAGGCATGGCCATTGCCAAAGCCTGGGCAGCGGCGACCGGCGGCCATCGCGCGGGTGTTCTGGAATCCTCCTTCGTGGCGGAAGTGAAATCTGACCTGATGGGTGAGCAGACCATCCTCTGCGGCATGCTGCAGGCGGGTTCGCTGCTGTGCTTCGACAAGCTGGTGGCGGAAGGTACCGACCCGGCGTATGCGGAAAAACTGATTCAGTTCGGCTGGGAAACCATCACCGAAGCGCTGAAACAAGGCGGCATCACGCTGATGATGGATCGCCTGTCTAATCCGGCGAAACTGCGCGCTTATGCGCTGTCCGAACAGCTGAAAGAGATCATGGCGCCGCTGTTCCAGAAACACATGGATGACATCATCTCCGGCGAATTCTCCTCCGGTATGATGGCGGACTGGGCGAACGATGATAAGAAACTGCTGACCTGGCGTGAAGAGACCGGCAAAACCGCCTTCGAAACCGCCCCGCAGTATGAAGGCAAAATCGGCGAGCAGGAGTACTTCGATAAAGGCGTTCTGATGATCGCGATGGTGAAAGCGGGCGTTGAGCTGGCGTTCGAAACCATGGTTGATTCCGGCATCATCGAAGAGTCCGCTTACTATGAATCACTGCACGAGCTGCCGCTGATCGCGAACACTATCGCCCGTAAGCGTTTGTATGAAATGAACGTGGTTATCTCTGATACCGCAGAGTACGGTAACTACCTGTTCTCTTACGCTTGCGTACCGCTGCTGAAAGAGTTTATGACTACCCTGCAGACCGGCGACCTGGGCAAAGCGATTGCTGAAGGCGCGGTAGATAACGCTCAGCTGCGTGACGTGAACGAAGCGATTCGCAGCCACGCTATCGAGCAGGTGGGTAAGAAACTGCGCGGTTATATGACCGATATGAAACGTATCGCGGTAGCCGGCTGATTCCTCGTCGTCTTTCGACTTGCCGATGCGTTGGCTACGGTACGTACACCCCAGTCACATAGGAATCTATGTTCCTGGGGATGTACTTCCTTGCCGCCTTCCGGCCAGCCGAAATCCATAGAGGAATGGATTTGTTTAGTCGGCCTGATAAGCGAAGCGCCATCAGGCAAAAACCCGGAGATTAAGATCCCCGGGTTTTTTATTATTTCCGGTATAGCACTTTGATGATGTGGTAGCCGAACTGGGTATGCAGCGGGCCGGTTGGCTCCAGTTCCGGGCAGGAGAAGACCACTTTATCGAAGGCCGGTACCATCTGGCCCTGGCGGAACTCACCCAGATCGCCGCCGCGTTTGCCTGACGGGCAAATGGAGTGTTTCTTTGCCAGCTTGCCGAAGTCGGCGCCGTTTTTGAGCTGCTCGAGCAGATCGAGCGCCAGTTTCTCTTCTTTTACCAGGATGTGCAGTGCTGCCGCGGTTTTAGCCATGATTGCGCCTTGAGTGAGTTGGGATAAATCAGGGCGCCATAGTAGCACGCGCTAGCGGCGATACAGCACCTTGATGATATGGTAGCCGAATTTGGTTTTCACCGGGCCATAGGGTTTAAGCAGCGGACAGCTGAAGACGGCTTGATCAAACGGGCCGACCATCGTCCCCTGCGGGAATTCGCCTAAATCACCGCCATGACGTCCGGACGGACACTTTGAGTAGCGCTTCGCCAGATGATCGAAGCTGATGCCCCGTTCCAGTTTGGCGAGGATCTCGTGCGCCAGTTTCTCTTCTTTAACCAGAATATGCAGGGCCGCTGCGCTTTTTGCCATTACCAGATCCTCAGGATGAATTGCGTGGCTGACACTTTACCATCAGCCGGTAAATCTCGGCCTCGCTTTCTGCTACAATCCACACCCCGTTCGAAGATTGAGCAATATTCCCATGCGTTTAAACCCTGGCCAACAACAAGCCGTCGAATTCGTTACCGGACCGTGCCTGGTGCTGGCGGGCGCCGGTTCCGGTAAGACCCGCGTTATTACGAATAAAATCGCCCACCTGATCCGCGGCTGCGGTTATCAGGCGCGCCATATCGCGGCCGTCACCTTCACCAACAAGGCCGCGCGCGAAATGAAAGAGCGCGTCGGGCAAACGCTGGGGCGCAAAGAGGCGCGCGGGCTGATGATCTCCACCTTCCACACCCTGGGCCTGGATATCATCAAACGTGAATACGCCGCGCTGGGAATGAAATCTAACTTTTCCTTGTTCGATGATACTGACCAGGTCGCGCTGCTGAAAGAGCTCACCGAAGGGTTGATCGAAGATGACAAAGTGGTGTTGCAGCAGTTGATCTCGACGATCTCCAACTGGAAAAACGATCTGAAAACCCCGGCGCAGGCGGCGGCTGGCGCGAAAGGCGAACGGGACCGCATCTTCGCGCACTGCTATGGGCTGTACGATGCCCATATGAAGGCCTGCAACGTCCTCGATTTTGACGATCTGATCCTGTTGCCGACGCTGCTGCTGCAGCGTAATGAAGAGGTGCGCGAACGCTGGCAGAACAAGATCCGTTACCTGCTGGTGGATGAGTATCAGGATACCAACACCAGCCAGTATGAACTGGTGAAGCTACTGGTGGGACAGCGCGCGCGTTTTACCGTGGTGGGTGACGATGACCAGTCGATCTACTCGTGGCGCGGCGCGCGACCGCAGAACCTGGTGCTGCTCAGCCAGGATTTCCCGGCGCTGCAGGTGATCAAGCTTGAACAGAACTACCGCTCCTCCGGGCGTATTCTGAAAGCCGCTAACATTTTGATCGCTAATAATCCGCACGTCTTTGAAAAGCGGCTGTTTTCAGAACTTGGCTACGGTACTGAGCTGAAAGTACTCTCCGCCAACAATGAAGATCATGAAGCAGAGCGCGTGGCCGGGGAACTGATCGCCCACCACTTTATTAATAAAACTAACTACAAAGACTACGCGATCCTTTACCGCGGCAACCACCAGTCGCGGGTCTTTGAAAAGATGCTGATGCAGAACCGCATTCCATACAAAATCTCCGGCGGCACCTCGTTCTTCTCACGTCCGGAAATTAAAGACCTGCTGGCCTATCTGCGCGTACTGACCAATCCGGATGACGACAGCGCCTTCCTGCGCATCGTTAATACGCCGAAGCGCGAGATTGGTCCGGCGACATTGCAAAAGCTGGGTGAGTGGGCGATGAGCCGCAATAAAGGCTTATTCACCGCCAGCTTTGACATGGGGTTAAGCCAGACGCTGACCGGGCGCGGCTACGAATCCCTCACGCGCTTTACCCACTGGCTGCGGGAAATTCAGCAGCTGACCGAACGCGAGCCCGTTGCCGCCGTGCGCGATTTGATTCGCGGGATCGACTACGAATCCTGGCTGTATGAAACCTCGCCCAGCCCGAAAGCCGCGGAAATGCGAATGAAAAACGTCAACCAGCTGTTTACCTGGATGACCGAGATGCTGGAAGGCAGCGAAATCGATGAGCCGATGACCCTAACGCAGGTGGTCACCCGCTTTACCCTGCGCGACATGATGGAGCGCGGCGAATCGGATGAAGAGCTCGATCAGGTGCAGCTGATGACCCTCCATGCCTCAAAAGGGCTGGAGTTCCCGTATGTTTACCTGGTGGGAATGGAAGAGGGATTGCTGCCGCACCAGAGCAGCATCGATGAAGATAACGTCGATGAAGAGCGCCGGTTAGCCTACGTCGGCATCACCCGTGCGCAAAAAGAGCTGACCTTTACGTTGTGCAAGGAACGCCGGCAGTATGGTGAGCTGGTGCGCCCGGAGCCAAGCCGTTTCCTGCTCGAGCTCCCGCAGGACGATCTGATATGGGAGCAGGAGCGAAAAGTCATCTCTGCGGAAGAACGTATGCATAAAGGCCAGGCCAACGTCGCGAATATTAAAGCGATGCTGGCGAAGGCGAAAAAAGGCTAACGCCTCAGGCAACAAACTGCTGCCAGGCGGCGGAGAAGGGCATTACCAGCAGCAGTGAGGGCAGCATGTTGGCGGTGGGGAAATGGCGAATACCACAAAGCCGAAAACCGGTCGCCAGCATAATGATGCCGCCGCAGGCAGTGAAATCAGCGATCATCGATGGGTTTATCAACGTCATAATAAACGTGGCGGCGAAGAACAGAATCACGAAGATGATCAGCTGAGGAATAAAAATCGTAGTGATGATGTAGCCTAGCGTGGAAGCAAAAATGGCGGCGGTGAAAAAGTCGAGTATCGACTTGGTCAGCAGAATGGTCGGGTCGCCGGTCATCCCTTCGGTTAGGGCGCCAAAAATACCGGTACCGCTGGCGCAGAACAGGATCAGCACCGCGATAAACTGGTTCATAAAGTCCTCGGCTTCTACGCCTGCGTTGTTTTGAGCTGGAAAAATACGCTCGATGGGCGTGCGCAGTTTGGTGCCCGCCCGCTCAATCCACTTCTCAATATCCAGCAGGCCGCCAATAATCGTGCCGACAATAATGGCCAGGGCAATGGGTGGCAGATTATGCAATTTATTGACAAAGTGGATGCCCATGCTGATGGAGATCAGACCGGCAATTAGCGGCAAGGTTTTCTTGAAGTGTTCCGGAATAAAGCGATTCAGCGAGGCGCCAGCCAGCGCACCGACGAGAAGCGAGCCGCTACAGACAAATATACCTATTGCCATCATTTATTCTCCCTAATAAAAATCAGGGCCTGAATATTCAGGCCCTGAAGTCTGTCTTTAATATTACTTAATGTTAAAGACGCGGCTGGCATTGCCCCAGGCAATTTTATCTTTCAGCTCCGACTCCATTTCTAACGGATCAAACCAGTCACAGGCCTGATGAATATCTTCATATGGATAATCGACGGAGAACATCACGCGATCCGCGCCCATCACTTCAATGGCATTATTCAGCGAGTGAGTATTAAAATGACCGCTGGTGGTGACGATGAAATTATTCTGCAGGTAGTGCATTAACGGTTTTTCCGCTTTACCCAGACCGCAGCCGAAACGCTGACGATAGAGGCGGTGCTGAGTACGCGGCAGCATATGAACCAGCCCTTCGCCGAGGTGGCCCAGCACCAGATTGAGATTAGGATAACGATCGAACAAACCACTCATCATCAGACGGATAGCATGAACAGCCGTTTCCTGCGCAAAGCCCCACGCGGAGCCGATCAGGCTTTCGTAACCGGTGTAGATACCGCGCGCTGGCCCTTCCAGCGGTTCGCGAGGATGCAGGTACACCGGTACGTTCAACTCGTTGACCTTATCCCAGAACACCAGCATCGATTCGTCATCAAGATACAGGCCGTGTTCGCTATCTTTGACGTTGGTATAGCCGTTAATCAGCGCGCCTTTCATGCCCAGTTTTTTTACCGCACGCTCCAGTTCTTCCGCCGCCGCTTCCGGGTTTTGCAAGGCCAGGGTGGCGAAAGCGCTAAATTTATCCGGATTTGGCTTCACATAATTCTCAACGATAAAATCGTTAGTATCACGAGCAAAAGAAACGGCTTTGGCTTTGTCTAAAATAGATTGCGCGCCAGGTGAAGTTAGAGAAAGAATGACATGGTCAATATGACGCTGCGCCATTTCTTCCAGCTGAATGCTGCGATCCAGCAGGCGGCGCTCAACGTCTTTCATATATTCTGTACCGTTACGGCCGGCTTCACCGGTTGAATCCCACAGACGGTTATTTTCAGGAGTGGAGACGTGTTCTTCTAAAGCGATTTTTCCGCGCATGATATATTCCTTGCGATATTTGTCAGTATGGCTTGATGCAAGGAGAATAAAAGCTTTCACGTATTGCCAGCAATAAACCAAACGTAATAGGGATTATCAGTAAAACTAATACAGCGGTATATTTCGCGGTTTAGATCATAATAGATCCGCTCTGCTGAGCGGGATCGGCAAGCGTGGCGATCAGCGTGCGTAGCCAGATATGCCCGGGATCGCGGTGCAGCCGCTGATGCCAGACCTGACGGATGGCGATCCCCGCAAGGGGAAAAGGCAGCGGCCAGCTGCGGCAGGGATAGCGTCGGGTGATATGCCGCGCCACCTGTTCCGGGACGACGGCAATCATGTCGCTTTCGGCCACCAGCTCGCCGGTACCTAAAAAGCTCGGTAGCGTGAGCGCGATCCGCCGGGGCATACTGTGCTCATCAAGCCGCTTATCCATATCGCCGTGGGCAGTACCCACTACGCGGATCGCCAGATGTTTTTCCTGCCGCCAGTCTTCGGCACGGAGCTGGGTTCGAATGCGCGGGTGATTTTCCGCCGCCAGACAGACATACGATTGATCGAAGAGATGCTGCTGGTAGACGCTATCCGGAAGCTGCGTCAGATAGCCTATCGCGAGATCACACTTCCCGGATTCGAGAGCGCTGAGCGTCTGCTCATCCAGATTCTGCACTGTAAAAGTGATCCCATCCGCTGACTGCTGCTGGAGCGCAATTTGCAGCAAAGGCAACAGCGTCATTTGACTGATATCGGTCATACCGATCGTAAAGTTTCGCTGGCTCTGCTGGGGAAGAAACTCAGGTTTGATGGACAAATCGTTATCGGCAAGCTGGAGAAGGGTAAATATAGTCGGGGCGATCGCGTCCGCTCGCGGCGTCGGTATCATCCGCTGTCCTACCCGGACAAACAGCGGGTCAGCAAAATGGTCACGCAGTTTTTTTAGCAGCAGACTACCCGTGGGCTGGCTGATATTCAGCGCGTCTGCCGCCGGCGAAACATTGCCTAACCGATAGAGTGCGGAGAAAAAGCGTAGCGATTTGAAATCCAGTTCTTCCCGCATCCGCCCTCCTGGCTGGATATTATCTTGGCGTATCGCCGCTGGTGACCCGTAGCGTCCAGTGGACGTAGCTTTGCCACTGACACTCCTGATCGACCATTTCCCGGCCCAGCGGATGTTCAGCCAGCCAGTTTTCCGGCAGCGTCAGCGTCAACTGGTCGTCGTGAGCGGCCAACTGAATCGCCGGCAACAAATCGTCGCGCCGTCGGCTGGCAAACAGGATCGCCAGTCGCAGCAGGCGACACAAATGTTCGGCCACACGCGGCGGGACCGCGTTTTGCTGATGAAGTGAAGACAGGTCGATGGCGTTGGTCTGATTCAGCAGCAGCGTGGCAATCAACTTCTTCTGCGCCGGGGTAAAGCCGGGCAGGTCGAGGTTATTGACCAGATAGGCTGCGTGCTGCGGCGCACGCTTGAAATCCACACTCAGCCCAATTTCATGCAGCGAGCAGGCGCTGAGGAGTAAATCGCGGCTCAGCGGATCCAGCTCCCAGCTGCCAGCCAGCTGACTGAGCAGATGGCTGGCCAGACTGGCGACACGCTGGGCCTGCTCGGTGTCGATCATAAAACGGCGCTGAATATTGCGCAGGGTGCGGCTGCGAATGTCCTGTTCGACAGAGAGATGTAGCATGCCGTACACCAGACCTTCACGTAACGCGCCGCCCGCCAGGGTCATACACTGAATATTCAGTTCGCTGAAGATGGCGATAAGGATCGCGAGTCCGCTCGGAAACACCAGCGCCCGCTCAAGGGTTAAGCCTTCGATTTCCAGCTCTTCCAGACGTCCGCACTGGATAGCGCGCTGTTTAAGCTGCTGGAGTTTGGCGAGGGTGATTCGTTCATCCATCCCCTGCGCCATCATAATTTCCTGTAGAGCCTGCACGGTACCGGAGGCGCCGACGCACACTTTCCATCCGTGATAACGCAGCACATCGGCGACCGGCAATAACACCTCACGCGCGGCCGCTTCGGCGAGATCGAAATTCTCTTTCGTCAGGCTACGGTCGGCGAAATAGCGTTCAAGCCAGGTTACACAGCCCATCGAGAGGCTGAACAGCGAGGTCGTTTGCGCGCCGGTGCCAGTCACCAGCTCGGTGCTGGCACCGCCGATATCGACTACCAGACGCTGATCGGCGCCGCCGGTGGTGTGGGCGACACCCTGGTAAATCAGACGCGCTTCTTCTTCGCCACTGATTACCTGCACTGGCGTGCCGAGGATCTCCTGTGCTTTCGCCAGAAACTCCCCCGCATTGACGGCAAGACGCAGCGTGGCGGTGGCCACGACGCGGATTTGCGTCGGCGGAATATCCTGCAGGCGTTCGGCAAACAGGCGTAAGCACTGCCAGCCGCGCTCCATCGCTTCTGCGGAGAGCGTGTTATCACTATTCAGACCGGCGGCCAGACGAACCTTACGCTTAATACGGCTCAGCGTCTGGATGCTGCCCGCCACCTCGCGCACCACCAACATATGGAAACTGTTGGAGCCCAAATCAATGGCGGCATATAGCGAGGTGGAGCTCATACTCTTCATCGTTCAGAATGCTCCCTGGTCGGCGGGGCACTTGTGCCCGATCCACATCACTGAGCAGGTTGCCAGGGGAAGGTTGCCCTGGCCGATTCTGAATGATTGAGCGTATGACATAGATTTCTTAACCTGAACGACGACGATTGCGCGGTGGGCCGTTGCGGCGTGGGCCGTTGCCTGGGCGCGCACGGGTCAGGCGCAGCGGCTTAGGCAGGTCGGTCATCAGCGCGTCCGGGTTGTACTTACTGACCGGAATCGAGTGACCAATATAGGTTTCGATAGCCGGCAGATTCAGCGCATACTCTTCACAGGCGAGGCTGATGGAGTTGCCGCTGGCGCCTGCGCGCCCGGTACGACCGATGCGGTGAACGTAATCTTCGCAGTCATCCGGTAGATCGTAGTTAAAGACGTGGGTCACGGCCGGAATATGTAAGCCGCGAGCAGCAACGTCAGTTGCGACCAGAATATCGAGATCGCCACGAGTAAATTCGTCGAGAATACGCAGGCGTTTTTTCTGCGCTACGTCGCCGGTCAGCAGACCTACGCGATGACCGTCAGCGGCGAGATGACCCCAGATATCTTCACAACGGTGCTTGGTGTTGGCGAAGATGATGGCGCGATCGGGCCACTCTTCTTCCAGAAGCGTCTGCAGCAGGCGCATTTTTTCTTCGTTGGAAGGGTAGAACAACTCTTCTTTAATACGGTGGCCCGTTTTCTGTTCCGGCTCCACTTCGACATATTCGGCGTTGTTCATCTGCTCGAACGCCAGTTCGCGAACGCGATAAGAAAGGGTCGCGGAGAACAGCATGTTCAGGCGCTGCGTCGCCGGTGGCATACGACGGAACAGCCAGCGGATATCTTTAATAAAGCCGAGATCGTACATGCGATCGGCTTCGTCCAGCACGACGACCTGAATGGCGCTGAGGTTAATGTAGTTCTGTTTCGCGTAATCGATCAGACGACCGGTGGTACCGATCAGAATATCGACACCGCTTTCCAGCACTTTCAGCTGTTTATCGTAGCCGTCGCCGCCGTAAGCCAGACCCAGCTTCAGACCCGTGGCCTGCGCCAGCGGTTCAGCATCCGCGTGGATCTGTACCGCCAGTTCACGCGTCGGCGCCATAATCAGCGCGCGCGGTTGGTTAACCTGGCGATCGGCGATAGCCGGGTGAGAGAGAAGATAATGAAACGTTGACGTCAGGAACGCCATCGTTTTACCGGTACCGGTTTGCGCCTGCCCGGCGACATCGCGGCCTTCCAGCGTCAGCGGAAGGGCGAGGGCCTGAATGGGTGTGCAATTATGAAACCCTTTCTTTTCAAGGGCTTCAATGACTGCCGGGTGCAGGGCGAAGTCGGAAAACTTCTGTTCTGTTAAATGTGTTTTGCTCATAGTGTGGTAGAATATCAGCTAACTATTGCATTAAGAAAGCGTATCCGGTGAAATAACGTCAACCTTTCGTTGGCGGTGTACGAAATTATTCAAGGTACGTCTACGGTAACTGAACGAATCCAGGATAGCTTAGACTACTAAGCGAGTCGGGAGCGATAAATCTGCAGCATGCAGTTCGCGTTCGGGTGACCCTGGCGTCAAAGGGCGGGTCCATGATGGATCGCGCCAGTTGGCAGCTCAGAGAATTGAGGTATCCTGAAGAATAGCGTGCATAACGTGGCCGCAGCACGTCGTTGATGGCTACGACACCAACACACCAGGCTTATTCCTGTGGAGTTAAATATGAGCGATAAAATTATTCACCTGACTGACGACAGTTTTGACACGGACGTACTCAAGGCTGACGGGCTGACCCTCGTCGATTTCTGGGCAGAGTGGTGTGGTCCGTGCAAAATGATCGCCCCGATTCTGGATGAGATCGCTGAAGAGTATCAGGGCAAACTGACCGTAGCTAAGCTGAACATCGACCAGAACCCGGGCACCGCGCCGAAATACGGCATTCGCGGTATCCCAACCCTGCTGCTGTTCAAAAACGGCGAAGTGGCGGCCACTAAAGTTGGCGCACTGTCCAAGGGTCAGCTGAAAGAGTTCCTCGACGCCAACCTGGCGTAAGCGAATTGCTGGTCCGGCGTCCAGATTCCTATTTTTTGCGGAACTCTGGACGCCCGGCTGGAGTCGTGCTAAGTTAATTCACAGACTTCGTTTTAAACATACCTATTGTTTGAATCTTGTTTTACCCAAAGCGTCCCGCAGACTATGCGCGTGAGGCTAATAATTCCGGGCTTATCACTCATTCCGTCTTGTCGTTTCAGTTCTGCGTTCTTTCCTGTGACCAGGCAACGTACAGACACGAGATGAAGCCGCTAACAGGCATGGATGTTCCTGCCATACCATTCACAACATTAAGTTCGAGATTTACCCCGAGTTTAAGAACCCACACCACTATGAATCTTACCGAATTAAAGAATACGCCGGTTTCTGAGCTGATTACTCTCGGCGAAAATATGGGGCTGGAAAACCTGGCTCGTATGCGTAAGCAGGATATTATTTTTGCCATCCTCAAGCAGCATTCAAAGAGTGGCGAAGATATCTTTGGCGACGGCGTACTGGAGATACTGCAGGATGGATTTGGATTCCTCCGTTCCGCAGACAGCTCCTACCTCGCCGGCCCTGACGACATCTACGTATCCCCCAGCCAAATCCGCCGTTTCAACCTCCGCACTGGTGACACCATTTCCGGTAAGATTCGTCCTCCGAAAGAGGGTGAGCGTTACTTTGCACTGTTGAAAGTTAATGAAGTTAACTACGACAAGCCGGAAAACGCGCGCAACAAGATCCTGTTCGAGAACTTAACGCCGCTGCATGCGAATTCTCGTCTGCGGATGGAGCGTGGTAACGGTTCTACCGAAGACTTAACCGCTCGCGTACTGGATCTGGCTTCACCGATTGGCCGCGGCCAGCGTGGCCTGATCGTCGCGCCGCCGAAAGCCGGTAAAACCATGCTGCTGCAGAATATCGCGCAGAGCATCGCATACAACCATCCAGACTGCGTGCTGATGGTGCTGCTGATCGACGAACGTCCGGAAGAAGTGACCGAGATGCAGCGTCTGGTGAAAGGTGAAGTGGTTGCTTCCACCTTTGACGAGCCGGCATCCCGTCACGTCCAGGTCGCAGAGATGGTTATCGAGAAAGCGAAACGTCTGGTTGAACACAAGAAAGACGTTATCATCCTGCTCGACTCCATTACCCGTCTGGCGCGTGCCTACAACACCGTGGTACCGGCTTCCGGTAAAGTCCTGACTGGTGGTGTGGACGCCAACGCCCTGCATCGTCCGAAGCGTTTCTTCGGTGCGGCACGTAACGTCGAAGAGGGCGGTAGCCTGACCATCATCGCTACGGCGCTGATCGACACCGGTTCCAAAATGGACGAAGTTATCTACGAAGAGTTTAAAGGCACCGGTAACATGGAGCTGCACCTCTCTCGTAAGATTGCCGAAAAACGCGTCTTCCCGGCTATCGATTACAACCGTTCCGGTACTCGTAAAGAAGAGCTGCTCACCACTCAGGAAGAGCTGCAGAAAATGTGGATCCTGCGCAAAATTATTCATCCGATGGGTGAGATCGACGCGATGGAATTCCTCATTAACAAGCTGGCGATGACCAAGACGAATGATGACTTCTTCGATATGATGAAGCGCTCGTAAGGTAAAAAAAGCCAAAAACGCCACGCCTTTGCGTGGCGTTTTCATTTTTGGGTTTGTATGATCCAGAGACAGAGAAAGCAGGACGAAAGTTGTCGTATAATGGCGCCGGATAGCAGGCGGAGACAGCTTTAACAGACTAAAATCTATACAATAAATTTGTAATGTTCTGCTTTTCCCCTTCTGGAGTTGGGGCATCATCGCTATACTTCCCGGATTAACTATGCTGAGAGCACATGCGTTGTGAATTTACTCACTGCTATTACTGAATTAATCAGTATTTTCTTATTCACGACCCTCTTTATTTTTGTCGCGCGGAAAGTGGCAAAAAGGATCGGGTTAGTGGATAAACCAAACTATCGCAAACGGCATCAGGGGTTGATTCCGTTGGTCGGTGGTATCTCAGTTTATGCAGGCATCTGTTTTACCTTCGCCATCGCCGATTATTATATTCCTCACGCCTCGCTGTATCTGGCCTGCGCGGGGGTATTGGTGCTGGTTGGCGCGCTTGACGATCGATTCGATATCAGCGTGAAAATTCGCGCAGTCATTCAGGCCGCGATCGCCGTGATTATGATGATGGCAGGGAATCTGCATCTGAGTAGTCTGGGTTTTATTTTTGGCTCGTGGGAGCTGGTGCTGGGGCCCTTTGGCTTCTTCCTGACCCTGTTTGCCGTGTGGGCCGCCATCAATGCCTTTAACATGGTCGACGGAATCGACGGTCTGCTCGGCGGTCTGTCATCGGTCTCCTTTGCGGCGACCGGGATCATTCTCTGGTTTGATGGTCAGTACAGCCTGGCGATGTGGTGTTTCGCGATGATCGCCGCCATTCTGCCCTATATTCTTCTCAATCTTGGCGCCCTCGGCCGCCGCTATAAAGTCTTTATGGGTGATGCCGGCAGCACAATGATTGGCTTCACCATTATCTGGATCCTGCTGGAAACCACGCAAGGTAAAACACATCCCATTAGCCCGGTTACCGCGCTGTGGATTATCGCGATCCCGTTGATGGATATGGTGGCGATTATGTATCGCCGCCTGCGCAAAGGCATGAGCCCTTTCTCTCCGGACCGTCAACATATTCATCATTTGATCATGCGCGCCGGGTTTACTTCCCGCCAGGCGTTCGTCCTGATTACCTTGGCCGCCGCTCTGTTGGCGCTGGTTGGCGTCGCGGCGGAATATACCCGCATTGTGCCGGAATGGGTGATGTTAATTCTCTTTTTGGTAGCCTTCTTCCTTTATGGTTACTGTATTAAGCGCGCCTGGAAAGTGGCGCGCCTGGTTAAGCGCATCAGACGCAGAATTCGGCGACACAGCGGCAATAATCCGAAACTAACCAAGTAAAGCTGGGGATGTGATGACTCAACCATTACCGGGAGCACAAGCAGTGAACGTTGAGAACGAGCTGGATATTCGCGGGCTGTTTCGCGCTTTATGGGCAGGAAAAGGCTGGATAGTCGGCGGCGCCGTACTCTTCGCCGCCATCGTGCTGGTATATACCTTTTTTGCTCGCCAGGAGTGGAGCGCCACGGCGATCACCGATCGGCCTACTGTCAACATGTTGGGAGGGTACTATTCCCAGCAGCAGTTCTTACGCAATCTGGACATTAAAGCCGACCTCGCCTCGGTCGATCAGCCTTCCGCCATGGATGAAGCGTATAAAGAGTTCATCATGCAGCTGGCCTCATGGGATACCCGGCGTGATTTCTGGCTACAAACGGACTACTACAAGCAGCGTCAGTCGGGTAATGCCCGCGCGGATGCGGCGATGCTGGATGACCTGATTAACAATATCCAGTTTATGCCAGGCGATGCGGCCAAGAGCATTAACGACAGCGTCAAACTGACCGCCGAGACCGGGCAGGATGCCAATAATCTGTTGCGTCAGTATGTGGCTTTCGCCAGCCAGCGGTCAGCGGGCCATCTCAACGACGAACTCAAAGGCGCCTGGGCGGCGCGGACGGTGCAAATGAAGGCGCAGGTGAAGCGCCAGGAAGAGGTGGCCGAGGCTATCTTCAATCGCCGGACGCACAGCGTGGAGCAAGCGCTGAAGGTGGCTCAGCAGCACAATATTTCTCGTAGCGAAACGGATGTTCCTGCCGATCAGTTACCGGATTCAGAGCTATTTTTATTGGGCAGGCCGATGCTGCAGGCCAGGCTGGAAAACCTGCAGGCCGTCGGGCCGGAATATGACCTCGATTACGACCAGAACCGCGCCATGCTGAGCACGTTGAACGTTGGTCCAACGTTAGATCCGCGTTTTCAGACTTACCGGTATTTGCGTACGCCGGAAGAACCTGTAAAACGCGATAGCCCGCGCCGAGTATTTCTGATGGTGATGTGGGGGATTGTGGGTGCGCTCATCGGCGCAGGCGTGGCGTTATCGCGTCGTCGTGTCCTGTGATTGCGGCCTGTGGTGAAGGGCAGATGACCTTCATCGCCTAATCGAAGAGAATCGATGTGAAAGTACTAACTGTATTTGGCACGAGGCCGGAAGCCATCAAGATGGCTCCTCTGGTCCATGCGCTGGCAAAGGATCCTCATTTTGAGGCGAAAGTATGCGTGACCGCGCAGCATCGGGAGATGCTCGATCAGGTGTTGAAACTTTTCTCTATTGTCCCGGACTACGATCTCAACATCATGAAGCCGGGGCAGGGGCTGACCGAGATCACCTGCCGCATTCTTGAGGGGCTGAAGCCGGTCCTGGAGTCGTTTAAACCCGACGTGGTGCTGGTGCATGGCGATACTACGACCACCATGGCGGCGAGCCTGGCGGCGTTTTACCAGCGGATACCGGTGGGTCACGTAGAAGCCGGCCTGCGCACCGGCGATTTAAGTTCGCCGTGGCCGGAAGAAGGCAACCGTACGTTGACCGGGCATCTGGCGACGTACCATTTCGCCCCCACGGAAACCTCGCGGCAGAATCTGCTGCGGGAAAATATCGCCGACAGTCGCATCACGGTTACCGGGAATACGGTCATTGACGCCCTGTTCTGGGTGCGGGACCGGGTTCTGGGTGATGAAGCGCTACGGGAGACCCTGCTACAGCGCTATCCTTTCATCAGTCACGGTAAAAAGATGATTCTGGTTACCGGCCACCGGCGGGAAAGCTTCGGGCTCGGCTTTGAACAGATCTGCCAGGCGCTGGCGGAGATAGCCCATACCCACCCTGAGGTGCAGATTGTCTATCCGGTTCACCTGAATCCTAACGTCAGCGAACCGGTGAACCGTATTCTTGGCCACATCGACAATGTGATGTTGATTGAACCGCAAGATTACCTGCCATTTGTCTGGCTGATGGATCGCGCCTGGCTGATCCTGACCGATTCTGGCGGCATTCAGGAAGAGGCCCCTTCTCTTGGGAAACCGGTGCTGGTTATGCGCGATATGACCGAACGTCCGGAAGCGGTGGCCGCCGGCACCGTGTGCCTGGTGGGTACCGACAGCCAGCGCATCGTGGCGGAAGTCACGCGACTGCTGCAGGATGATGCCGCATACCAGGCGATGAGCCGCGCGCATAATCCTTATGGCGATGGCGAAGCATGTCGTCGAATTTTGTCTGCACTTAAAAATAATCAGGTAACGTTATGAGTTTTTCTACCATTTCAGTGATTGGCCTTGGCTATATCGGGCTGCCAACCGCTGCCGCGTTCGCCTCCCGGCAGAAGCGGGTGGTCGGCGTTGATGTTAATCAACATGCCGTGGAGACCATTAACCGTGGAGAAATTCATATCGTGGAGCCGGATCTGGCGAGCGTGGTGAAGACCGCGGTCGAACAGGGTTATTTAAGCGCCACCACCACCCCGGTGGAGGCGGATGCCTACCTGATTGCCGTGCCGACGCCGTTTAAAGATCGTCACGAGCCGGATATGGTGTTTGTCGAATCGGCGGCCAAATCCATTGCGCCGACGTTAAAGAAAGGGTCGCTGGTTATCCTCGAGTCCACCTCGCCGGTGGGTTCGACTGAACAGATGGCCGGCTGGCTGGCGGAGATGCGCCCGGACCTCAGCTTCCCTCAGCAGGCGGGCGACGCCGCTGACGTCAATATCGCCTACTGCCCGGAGCGGGTATTGCCCGGCCAGGTGATGGTCGAGCTGATTAAAAACGACCGCGTTATTGGCGGCATGTCGCCAGTCTGCTCGGCGCGCGCCAGCGAGCTGTATAAAATCTTCCTCGAAGGCGAATGCGTGGTGACCAACTCGCGCACCGCCGAGATGTGCAAGCTGACGGAAAACAGCTTCCGCGACGTCAACATCGCCTTTGCCAACGAACTGTCGCTGATTTGCGCCGACCAGGGCATTAACGTCTGGGAACTGATCCGCCTGGCAAACCGCCATCCGCGCGTCAATATCCTGCAGCCGGGCCCGGGCGTCGGCGGCCACTGCATCGCCGTCGACCCGTGGTTTATCGTGGCGCAAAACCCGCAGCAGGCGCGTCTGATCCGCACCGCTCGCGAGGTCAACGACCATAAGCCGGAATGGGTTATCGAACAGGTGAAAGCGCAGGTGGCGGACTGCCTGAATGCCACCAACAAACGGGCCAGCGAACTGACGATCGCCTGTTTTGGCCTCGCTTTTAAGCCGAATATTGACGACCTGCGCGAAAGCCCGGCGATGGAAATTGCCGCGCAGATTGCCCGCTGGCACAGCGGCACGACGCAGGTGGTTGAGCCCAATATTCACACGCTGCCGAAGAAACTCGACGGCCTGTGTACGCTGGCGACCCTCGATGCGGCGCTGGCCAGCGCCGATGTGCTGGTGATGCTGGTCGATCATAATGAATTCAAAGCCGTTAGCGGCGATAGCGTCACCCAGGCGTATATCATCGACACCAAAGGAGTGTGGCGGTGAGAATCCTACCCTCGTCTGGTTCATACAATGCCTCTGCGCGCCAGTATTGATCCCCTGGAGTGGGAGAACCGCTTCTTTGCCGTTAACAGCGCCATCGTGCGCTTTGATGAGCGCGCGCCGCGGCTGACGTCTGAGGCGTTGGCGGGGTGGTCGCGGGTGCAGGCGAAGGTGGCCGCCAGTGACACCGTCCGGCTGGACGCGCTACAGCAGCTGGGTTTTCAGCTGGTGGAAGGCGAGGTCGATCTGGTGCTACCCGTGGGCAACCCTGCTGATGCGGGCGCTGACGTTGCCGTGGAAGCGGATATTGCGCCACTACGCGAGCAGGCGGCGCAGGCCTTTGCCATGAGCCGTTTTCGCGCGCCCTGGTACGCCGACGACGCCAGCCGCCGCTTCTATGCCCAGTGGATTGAAAATGCGGTGCGCGGCACCTTCGATCATCAGTGCCTGATTTACCGCCATCCTGAGGGCGATATTCGCGCCTTTGTCTCCCTGCGCCAGCTCAACGCGACCGAGGCGCGTATTGGCCTGTTGGCCGGGCGCGGCGCCGGGGCGCAACTGATGCAGGCGGCGCGGTACTGGGCCGCCTCGCGCGGGCTTTCTACATTGCGGGTGGCGACCCAGATGGGCAATACCGCCGCGCTTAAACGTTATATTCTCAGCGGTGCTAACGTGGAAAGCACCGCCTACTGGCTATACAGGTGACCCCATGATCCCATTTAACGCGCCGCCGGTGGTTGGAACCGAGCTTGATTACATGCAGTCTGCGATGAACAGCGGCAAGCTGTGCGGCGACGGCGGTTTTACTCGCCGCTGCCAGCAGTGGATGGAGCAGCGATTTGGCACGGCAAAAGCCCTGCTGACGCCCTCCTGCACGGCTTCGCTGGAGATGGCCGCGCTGTTGCTGGATATCCAGCCCGGCGACGAAGTGATTATGCCCAGCTATACCTTTGTCTCTACCGCCAACGCCTTTGTACTGCGTGGGGCGAAAATCGTCTTCGTCGATATCCGCCGCGATACGATGAATATCGACGAAACGCTCATCGAAGCCGCCATCACCGATAAAACCCGGGCGATTGTCCCGGTGCACTATGCCGGCGTAGCCTGCGAGATGGACACCATCATGGCCATCGCCGACAAGCACAACCTGTTTGTGGTGGAAGATGCCGCGCAGGGGGTAATGTCTACCTACAAGGGACGCGCGCTGGGCACCATCGGCCATATCGGCTGCTTTAGCTTCCATGAAACCAAAAACTACACCGCTGGCGGTGAGGGCGGGGCGACGTTGATCAACGATCGCACGCTGGTGGAGCGCGCAGAGATCATTCGAGAAAAAGGCACCAACCGCAGCCAGTTCTTTCGCGGTCTGGTGGATAAATATACCTGGCGCGATATTGGCTCCAGCTATCTGATGTCCGACCTGCAGGCCGCCTATCTGTGGGCGCAGCTGGAAGCGGCGGAGCGGATCAACCAGCAGCGCCTGGCGTTGTGGCAGAACTATCACGATGCGCTGCTGCCGCTGGCGCGCGCCGGGCGTATCGAACTGCCGACGATTCCGGCCGACTGTGGGCAAAACGCGCACATGTTCT
The DNA here is from genome assembly GCF_002806655.1 of Klebsiella sp. K-Nf6. Taxonomy (NCBI): domain Bacteria; kingdom Pseudomonadati; phylum Pseudomonadota; class Gammaproteobacteria; order Enterobacterales; family Enterobacteriaceae; genus Klebsiella; species Klebsiella sp. K-Nf6. Next base: position 30,269 of record NZ_PIBN01000023.1, read on the forward strand.
ACATTAAGCTGCGCGATATCGAGGATCGCAGCAGGCTGATCGCCTGGCTGAAAGAGGCGGAGATCCTCGCGGTATTCCATTATATTCCGTTGCACAGCTGCCCGGCCGGAGAACACTTCGGCGAGTTCCACGGTGAAGACCGCTACACCACCCAGGAGAGCGAGCGCCTGGTGCGCCTGCCGCTATTTTACAATCTCTCTCTGGTGAACCAGCGGACGGTGATTAACTCGCTGCTGAGCTATTTCTCCTGATATGTCGTTAGCAAAAGCCTCACTGTGGACGGCGGCATCGACGCTGGTCAAAATCGGCGCCGGTCTGCTGGTCGTCAAGCTGCTGGCCGTCTCGTTTGGGCCGGCGGGCGTTGGCCAGGCCGGTAACTTCCGGCAGCTGGTCACCGTGCTCGGCGTGCTGGCGGGGGCCGGGATATTTAACGGCGTCACGAAGCTGGTGGCTCAGCATCACGACGATCCCCCACGTCTGAAACAGGTGGTGGGTACCTCGTCGGCTATGGTGCTTGGCTTTTCCACGCTGCTGGCGCTGGTGTTTTTACTGGCGGCGGCGCCGATAAGCCAGGGGCTGTTCGGCCATACGCACTATCAGGGGCTGGTACGCCTGGTGGCGCTGGTGCAGATGGGGATCGCCTGGGCGAACTTCCTGCTGGCGCTGATGAAAGGCTTTCGCGATGCGGCGGGTAACGCCTTCTCGCTGATTGCCGGGAGCCTGATTGGCGTCGCGGCCTATTACGCCTGTTACTACTTCGGGGGTTACCAGGGGGCGCTATTGGGGCTGGCGTTAGTGCCGGCGCTGGTGGTGGTCCCGGCGGGCATCATGCTCTGGCGGCGGGGTAATATTCCGCTGAGTGCCCTGCGTCCGCGCTGGGATAACGGTCTGGCGGGTCAGCTATCGAAATTTACCCTGATGGCGCTCATAACCTCGGTGACGCTGCCGGTGGCCTATGTGATGATGCGTAATCTGCTGGCGGCACATTACGGCTGGGAAGCGGTCGGGATCTGGCAGGGGGTGAGCAGCATTTCCGATGCCTACCTGCAGTTTATTACCGCTTCCTTTAGCGTCTATCTGCTGCCGACGCTGTCGCGGCTGAGCGCCAAAACGGATATCACCCGCGAGATTGTCAAGTCGCTGAAATTCGTTCTGCCGGCGGTGGCGGCTGCGAGCCTGACGGTCTGGCTGCTGCGCGATTTTGCCATCTGGCTGCTGTTTTCCGATCGCTTTACCGCGATGCGTGACCTGTTCGCCTGGCAACTGGTGGGCGACGTCTTAAAAGTGGGCGCCTACGTTTACGGCTATCTGGTGATCGCCAAAGCGTCACTGCGTTTTTATATTCTGACGGAAATCAGCCAGTTCACACTGCTGACCGCATTCTCACACTGGCTTATTCCGGCGCACGGCGCAATTGGCGCGGCGCAGGCGTATATGGCCACTTATATTGTTTATTTCGCCCTTTGTAGTGGCGTGTTTTTACTCTGGCGTAAACGGGCATGACAGCACTGATACATGTACTGGGATCGGATATCCCGCACCACAACCAGACCGTACTGCGGTTCTTTAACGACGAACTGGCCGCCGACCCGCAGGCGCGGAGATTTTTGGTCGTCGGTGATGAGGCCAGCGTGCGTGATGGATATCCGGCACTGGACATCACCTGCTATCGAGGAAAGAAAGCGCTGGCGCAGGCAGTGATTGCCACCGCGAAAGCCAACCGCCAGCAGCGCTTTTTCTTCCACGGCCAGTTTAATACCGGGCTGTGGCTGGCGCTGTTGAGTGGCGGCATCCGCCCGTCGCAGTTTAACTGGCATATCTGGGGGGCAGATCTGTATGAAAACTCTGCCAGCCTGAAGTTTCGCCTGTTCTATCCGCTACGCCGCATGGCGCAGGGGCGAGTAGGGCGCGTTTTCGCCACCCGCGGCGATCTTAGCTGGTTCGCTAACCGCCATCCGCGGGTTCCCGGCGAACTGCTCTACTTCCCGACCCGTATGGATCCGGCGCTGAATACCCTGGCCGAGAACGCCCCGCGCGGTGATACCCTGACCATTCTGGTCGGCAACTCCGGGGATCGCAGCAATGAACATATTGCCGCGCTGAAGGCTATCCATCAGCAGTTTGGCGATACGGTAAACGTCATCGTGCCGATGGGTTATCCGGCGAATAATGACGCCTATATCAACGAGGTTCGCGAAGCGGGGACGGCGCTATTTAGCGGTGAGCATCTGCAGATCCTCAGCGAGAAGCTTGAATTTAATGATTATCTGGCGCTGCTGCGCCGCTGCGATCTGGGCTATTTTCTGTTTGCGCGCCAGCAAGGGATCGGCACCCTGTGCCTGCTGATTCAGGCGGGCATTCCCTGCGTGCTCAACCGGGAAAACCCGTTCTGGCAGGATATGACCGAGCAGCATGTGCCGGTGCTGTTCACCAGCGATGCGCTGGACGTCAGCGTGGTGCGCGAAGCGCAGCGTCAGCTGGCGAGCGTGGATAAATCTACTATCGCCTTCTTCCGGCCGAACTATCTGACGGGCTGGCAGCGGGCGCTACGGTTAGCGGCGGAGGGGCAGGCATGACGTTAATGCAATTTAGCGGGCTGCTGGTGGTCTGGCTGCTGTCGACGCTGTTTATCGCCACCGCGACCTGGTTTGAATTCCGCCGGGTACGCTTCAACTTCAACGTCTTTTTCTCGTTGCTGTTTCTGCTGACCTTTTTCTTCGGCTTCCCGCTGACCAGTATTCTGGTGTTCCGCTTTGACGTCAGCGTAGCGCCGCCGGAGATTTTGCTGCAGACGCTGCTGATCGCGGTATGCTTCTACGCAGTCTACTACGTGACCTATAAAACGCGGCTGCGCCCAGCGTCACGCGAGGTTGCGCATCGCCCGCTGTTTACCATGAACCGGGTGGAAACCCATCTGGCGTGGGGAATGTTGATGGGGCTGGCGCTGCTGTGCGTCGGCATCTTCTTCGCCCACAACGGCTTTCTGCTGTTTAAGCTCAACTCCTACAGCCAGATCTTCTCTGCCGAAGTCTCCGGTGTGGCGTTGAAGCGCTTCTTCTACTTCTTTATTCCGGCGATGCTGGTGGTCTATTTTCTGCGCCAGGATTATAAGGCGTGGATCTTCTTCCTCGTCAGCACCGTCGCCTTTGGTCTGTTGACTTACGCCATCGTCGGCGGTACCCGGGCCAATATCATCATCGCTTTCGCTATTTTCCTGTTTATCGGCATTATTCGCGGCTGGATCAGCCTGTGGATGCTGGCGGCGGCGGGCGTGTTGGGCATTGTCGGCATGTTCTGGCTGGCGCTGAAGCGCTACGGGATGAACGTCAGCGGCGACGAAGCGTTTTATACTTTCCTCTATCTCACGCGCGATACTTTCTCGCCGTGGGAAAACCTGGCGCTGCTGCTGCAGAACTACGACAAGATCGATTTCCAGGGGCTGGCGCCGATGATCCGCGACTTCTACGTCTTCATCCCCAGCTGGATGTGGCACGGTCGTCCGACGATGGTGCTGAATACCGCCAACTACTTCACCTGGGAAGTGTTAAACAACCATTCGGGGCTGGCGATTTCGCCGACGCTGATTGGCTCTCTGGTGGTGATGGGCGGCGTCTGGTTTGTGCCGCTGGGCGCTGTGGCGGTAGGGTTGATTATTAAATGGTTCGACTGGCTGTATGAGTTGGGCAACCGGGAGAGCAATCGTTACAAAGCGGCTATCCTGCACAGTTTCTGTTTCGGCGCTATCTTCAACATGATAGTGCTGGCGCGCGAGGGTCTGGATTCGTTCGGCTCCCGCGTGGTGTTTTTCCTCGTGATCTTTGGTATCTGCTTGCTGGCGGCGAAATTGCTGTACTGGTTCCTGGATAGCGTGGGACTGATTCATAAGCGCGTAAAACCGCTTTCGCAACCGCAAGTCTGAGAAGGATGGACATGACTGGGACCATTTCCGCGCCGTTGTACCTGTTAAGAGGGCTGCAGCTCATAGGCTGGCGCGATATGCAGCACGCTCTGGATTATTTGTATGCCGACGGCGCGCTCCGGGAGGGAACGCTGGTGGCCATTAATGCCGAGAAAATGCTGGCCGTAGAAGATAACCCGGAGGTTCGGGCGCTGATTGAGGCGGCGGAGTTTAAGTATGCGGATGGCATCAGCGTGGTGCGTTCGCTGCGCAAAAAATACCCGCAGGCCCAGGTGTCCCGCGTCGCCGGGGCCGATCTCTGGGAAGCGTTAATGCAGCGCGCCGGCGCCGAAGGGACACCGGTGTTTCTGGTTGGCGGTAAACCTGAGGTCCTGGCGCAGACAGAATCCAGGCTGCGTCAGCGCTGGCAGGTGAATATCGTTGGCAGCCAGGACGGCTATTTTGCCCCTGAGCAGCGCCAGGCATTGTTCGAACGCATTCGCGACAGCGGGGCGAAAATCGTCACCGTCGCGATGGGGTCGCCGCGCCAGGAGATCTTCATGCGCGACTGCCGGCGTCTGTACCCGCACGCGCTGTATATGGGCGTCGGCGGCACTTACGATGTCTTCACCGGACACGTCCATCGGGCGCCGAAGTTCTGGCAGGATCTGGGGCTGGAGTGGTTCTATCGCCTGCTTTTGCAGCCGAGCCGCATCAAAAGACAGTTCCGTCTACTGCGCTATTTACGTTGGCATTATACCGGCAAGCTCTGATATTCCACTGCAACCAGGCGAGTTTGCATACATATTCTGTGTAATCTCTTCACTCGCCTGATACTTTATTTGCCATTTCCTCAAAATTAATTAACCATTCGCAGGCTTCATACGCGCGGGGGAGACCTGCGCGTCGGCAAGGCTATGGTTTCAGTTAATAACAATAACCGGGAGTACCCGGAATACGGCAAACACAAGAGGATATATGACTGAGAAAAAAGCGGAACTCCAGCGTGGACTGGAGGCCCGGCATATTGAACTGATCGCCCTTGGCGGGACGATTGGCGTGGGGTTGTTTATGGGGGCGGCCAGTACGTTGAAGTGGGCTGGGCCTTCCGTGCTGCTGGCGTACATTATCGCTGGCCTGTTCGTCTTTTTCATTATGCGCTCAATGGGCGAAATGCTGTTCCTTGAGCCTGTCACTGGCTCCTTCGCGGTATATGCGCATCGCTATATGAGCCCCTTCTTCGGCTACCTGACCGCGTGGTCCTACTGGTTTATGTGGATGGCGGTGGGGATCTCGGAGATTACCGCCATCGGGGTCTATGTGCAGTTCTGGTTCCCGGAGATGGCGCAGTGGATCCCGGCGTTGATTGCCGTGGGGCTGGTGGCGCTGGCTAACCTGGCGGCAGTCCGGTTGTATGGTGAAATCGAGTTCTGGTTCGCCATGATTAAAGTCACCACCATTATCGTGATGATCGTTGTCGGGCTGGGCGTCATTTTCTTCGGCTTTGGCAACGGCGGGCACTCCATTGGTTTTGGTAATCTCACCGAACATGGTGGCTTCTTTGCCGGCGGCTGGAAGGGCTTCCTGACGGCGCTGTGCATCGTGGTCGCGTCCTATCAGGGGGTAGAGCTCATCGGCATTACCGCAGGTGAAGCGAAAAATCCGCAGGTGACCCTGCGCAGCGCGGTGGGCAAAGTGCTGTGGCGGATCCTGATTTTCTATGTGGGCGCGATTTTCGTTATCGTCACCATCTTCCCGTGGGATCAAATCGGCTCCAACGGCAGCCCGTTCGTACTGACGTTTGCCAAAATCGGTATTACCGCGGCGGCGGGAATTATCAACTTCGTGGTGCTGACGGCAGCGCTTTCCGGCTGCAACAGTGGGATGTACAGCTGTGGACGTATGCTGTACGCCCTGGCGAAGAACCGCCAACTGCCGGCGGCGATCGGTAAGGTATCGCGCAACGGCGTTCCGGCCGTCGGCGTGGCGCTGTCGATTCTGATCCTGCTGGTGGGCTCCTGCCTGAATTACATCATTCCTAATCCGCAGCGGGTGTTTGTCTATGTCTACAGCGCCAGCGTGTTGCCAGGGATGGTGCCATGGTTTGTGATCCTGATTAGCCAGCTGCGTTTCCGCCGCGTACATCAGGCGGCAATCGCCAGCCATCCGTTCCGTTCGCTGCTGTTCCCGTGGGCCAACTATCTCACCATGGCCTTCCTGATCTGTGTGCTGGTAGGGATGGGGCTGAATGATGAAACCCGGATGTCGCTCTTTGTCGGCATTATTTTCCTGGTTGCCGTCACCCTGATTTATAAGGTGTTTGGCCTCGGAAGACAGGGGCAAGTCAATAATCCGGCTGAATAAGCGTCAAAACGAACAAAGCATGAGCAAACGATAATTTTCTTTAAAAAGGCACTAGACAGCGGGGTAGGAAGTCCGTATTATCCGACCCCGCAACGGCGCTAAGCGCCCGTAGCTCAGCTGGATAGAGCGCTGCCCTCCGGAGGCAGAGGTCTCAGGTTCGAATCCTGTCGGGCGCACCATTAACCCGGTGCTGGAGCTGCGGTGGTTTTAATACCGCGTAAAAGGTTTGCAGTGGTGGCTATAGCTCAGTTGGTAGAGCCCTGGATTGTGATTCCAGTTGTCGTGGGTTCGAATCCCATTAGCCACCCCATTATTTGATAGAGTTGTGAATTTGCGAAGGTGGCGGAATTGGTAGACGCGCTAGCTTCAGGTGTTAGTGTTCTTACGGACGTGGGGGTTCAAGTCCCCCCCCTCGCACCACGACTTTAACGAATTGAACTAAAAATTCAAAAAGCAGTATTTCGGCGAGTAGCGCAGCTTGGTAGCGCAACTGGTTTGGGACCAGTGGGTCGGAGGTTCGAATCCTCTCTCGCCGACCAATTTTGAACCCCGCTTCGGCGGGGTTTTTTGTTTTCTGTCACTTCCTGCCATCACTTATTTCCCTGATTTTGCTGATAAAAAAACTTCTCTTTGCTTAAGAATACGCGTCAGGAAAAATCTCAATTCATCACTGTGGTAGATGCAATTTCCCTGGATCCTGTGCGATAATAATCGGGTAGATGCTCATTCCATCTCTTATGTTCGCCTTTGTGCCTCATAAACTCCGGAATGATGCAGAGCCGTTCTTACGGTGCTTATCGTCCACTGACAGATGTCGCATTTATGCCTCATCAAACACCATGGACATTACGTTGAGTGAAGCACCCAATTTGTTGTCAAACAGACCTGTTTTAACGCCTGCCCTGATTTCAGCGCAGGCGTTTTTTTCTTTCAGGGATCCGTCAATGCGAAGGCGGGGAAGAAGGGGCTATCGCCCCGCAAGAGGCGATAGCAACGGCAGGTTACGGCTGAGGGTTATTCTGCAGCGTCAGCAGCAGACCATCGCGGCGCATAGTGGCCGCTTCCTCCGGCTGATGCAGGCGATCCAGGGCATCCGCCAGCCAGGCGTAATCAAAGGCATCCGGACGTTGCTTAAGCGCGGCGCGGAAGGCGATACTGGCTTCCTGCCATTCGCCATGACGCATCAGCGACTGGCCCAGGGTGCTCCACAGCAGCGGACGGTCGCCAACGGCTTTGATCTGCTGGCGCAGCACTTTCTCCAGCTGTTCCGGGTTATTGGTCTTCAGACGCGGGATCGGCATCACCAGACGGTCATCATACTGTTTCTTCAGACCATCAATGATAATTTGCTGCGCGGTATCGTGATCGTCGCTCTCGATGAGGCGCTCGGCCATCGCCACCTGCAGCGGCACCAGCGCCCGCGTTTTGCGGCTCTGGTTGCGCCACCATTCGCGCAGCCCTTCACTGCCGCCGTCGGCCAGCGCTTTATCCATCAGGCCAATCCAGGCCAGCTGTTCCAGCGCGGCGCGGTGCTCTTCATCGCCGACGTTAGCTTTCGCCATCGACGGAATGATGTCCAGCAGCGACTGCCAGGCGCCGGTGCGGGTGTATGCCTGTTCGGCGAGGCGCAGCACTTCCGGATGACGCGGAGTAATTTCCAGCAGCTTATCGATGCCATGGCGCGCGGCGTGATTTTCATTACGTGCCAGCTGCAGGCGAACGCGGGTGATTTCCACCGGGATCAGGTCATCGCCCGCCAGCTCGGTGGCGCGCTCCAGGTGCTGGTTAGCCCGCGCTTCATCGCCGCGCTGCTGGGCCGCTTCCGCCGCCAGCAGATAGTTCACCACCGGCTGTTCGGCGTGATCGGCATTTTTCGCCATCAGTTTTTCAACCTGCTGGTAATCACCTTCCGCCAGCTTGAGTAGCGCCTGCTCGGTTTGCTTACGCGCGCGACGGCGTTTACGGCCGACAAACCAGCCGCGCGTATGCGCCCCGGTGCGGAAAATGCGGCGCAGCAGCCATTCAATGGCGAACAGCACCACCATGGCGAGGATCAGGATGATCACCAGCCCGGTCACGCTGGTCTCGATATTGTAATTATCGGTCTGGATCAGGACGTAGCCCTGATGCCCGGCGATCATCGGGCCAAGCACAATCCCGGCGATCAACAGTGCGAAGAGTAAAAGAATTTTCAGCATGCGTTACTCTCCTTGCGGCGCAGCAGGGGCGGCCGGTGCAGCAGGCGCGGGTGAGGGCGCACTGCTCGCGGTGACGGCGGGCTGCGCCATCAGGTTGCGCACCCGGGTCTGCATCAGTTTTTCCAGCAACGCCTGGCTCTGCAGCGTTTCCGGTACCGTCATGGTAATGCTTTGCTGACTGAGTTTATCCACCTCGTCGAGGAAGGCTTTGGTGGTCGCGTCTTCGGTATCGTAGTAGGCGCGTACCCAGGTCGAGACGTTATCCAGTGACTGTTTCCAGGTCTCTTCCTGATGGCGTGGCACCGCCTGCGCGGCGACCAGCAGGCGGGAGCGAATATTTTCCCGCAGGTAGATATCCTGATTCGGCGCCAGCAGCGGGACTGCCGTTTCATCACGGCGGCGCACGGTGATAAAGCTGTCCATAAAGTTCTGCCAGCTTTTCTGCAGATTGACGCGCCATTCGCTGATAGAGCTGGAGAGCTCATCGCTATCAGAATCCATCGGCGAATCGTCATCGTTATTATCGGCCAGCCGCAGGTTGTCGATTTGGTTTGCCAGCTGATTAACCTTGAGAATAATGCCGTCGTAATCCACCTGACTCACCGCGGAGAGGGTGGCGATGTCATCGGTGATGGCCCGGCGGGCGCCGATCAGGCTGGGGTCGTTCATGTCGGCGAGGCTGGCGTCGGCGCTTTTCAGCAGCGCGGCGGCGGTGGTGACATCCTGATCGCTCCACAGCTTACGTCCCGCCAGCTTGACGAGGAAGTCGGCCTGGGCCAGCAGCCAGGTTTTGGCATCGCTGCCGGAGATCACGGCGACTTTCTGCTGCAACTCATCAAGCTGTTTAGTCAGGGTTTCCTGCTCGTGTTTGGCCTGGCTCAGCTGGTCGGCCTGCTGTTTGATAATGCCTTCCAGTTCGCTCTTTTGGCTATCCTGCGCTTTTTGCAGTGCCGCAAGCTGGCTTGATAACTCAGACGTGGTTGCGTTTTGCCGCGTGACCTGCTGTTTGTTCAGGCCATACAGGCCGATGCCGGCGGCTATCGCAATGGCGATAGCGATCGCACTGAGCGCCAGGCTGGTTTTGTTGCCAGCCTTGTTCTTATCATTGTTTTCTGGCTGTGGTGTGGTTTCCACGGCCTCCCTGGTCTCTTCAACCACGGCGGATTGATTTTGTTGTTCCGTCATTATGGCTTCCAATGTTGAGAGTTATTGTAATGCGCGTAGCAGCGCATCGTTGTCAGCGTTATCGGCAACCTGAATCTCCTGCCAGCCCAGTTCCCGGGCCTGAAGGGCCAGACGTTCGCTGACAACGACAAGGCGGCAGTGCAGGAGCCACTGTTCGCGATACCATTGCGGTATCAGCGACCACAGCTGCTGCAGCATCTCGCCGCTGGTGACCACCAGCGTGGTGACCCCGCGAGACTGCCAGCGCATCGCTTCTTCTGCGCCATCGTAATGTTTTGCACTACGTTGATAACATTCACAAAATGTGACCCTGGCGCCGCGTTCAGCCAGCGTGGCGCCTAAGAGTTCCCGCCCACCATTGCCGCGTAAGATCAGCGCATTTTTCCCGGCAATGTTTTGTAATTCAGGTAATTGTAGCAAGACTTCGCTAATTTCCCGATCTAACGGATAACGGATGTGCTGCCCGCTGACCGTATGTAGGGCCAGCGCCGTCGTTCGGCCAATGGCAAAATAGTGTGGAGAAGTGGGCCAGGACAGGCCCTGCTGCTGCAGACGGGCATGGGCGAATTCCACCGCATGCTGGGATAGCGCAAACAGCAGGTCGTCGGACCCCAGATGGGCAAGATGGTCGCCCAGCGCGGGAAGCTCCCGGCCAGGCGTAAATTCTATCAGCGGAAAGCTCCAGGCCACGCGTCCCATGGCCCGCAGACGGCTGACCAGCGCTTCCCCTTGCGGGAGTGGACGAGTGACCAGGATGCTCATCGTGGGGCTTCTCCATCATAAACTGCTGCGAGAATGTCGCGGGCGCCGTTATCCAGGAGCTCTTCCGCCAGCGAGATGCCGAGCGCTTCGGCCTGCTCTGCTGGCCCGCGCCGTTCGCCGCGTACCATCTGCGAACCATCCGGGGCGCCAACCAGCGCCCGCAGCCACAGTTCGCCGTTGACGAGTTCCGCATAGCTGCCAATTGGCACCTGACAACCGCCTTCGAGGCGGGTGTTCATCGCCCGTTCGGCGCGCACGCGTACCGCGGTTTCCGCATGGTTGAGGGGCGCTAACAGCGCCTGGGTCCATGCATCGTCAAGACGGCATTCGATACCCACCGCGCCCTGGCCGACGGCCGGCAGGGATTGCTCAGGCGACAGCGGTTGGCGAATTCGCGCCTCCAGTTGCAGGCGCTTCAGCCCGGCGGCGGCAAGGATAATGGCGTCATACTCGCCGTTATCGAGTTTGCCCAATCGGGTGCCAACGTTGCCGCGCAGGGAGCGGATCACCAGATCGGGGCGTTCGGCGGCGAGTTGGCACTGGCGACGTAAACTTGACGTGCCAACGATGCTGCCAGCCGGCAGTTCGTCAATTGAGGCATAGTGATTGGAAACAAACGCGTCGCGCGGATCGTCGCGCTCGCAGATGGTGACCAACCCCAGCCCCTCAGGGAATTCCACCGGGACATCTTTCATCGAATGGACGGCGATATCGGCCCGCCCTTCGAGCATGGCGAGCTCTAACTCTTTCACAAATAAGCCCTTGCCGCCCACTTTTGCCAGGGGCGTATCAAGGATGACATCACCGCGCGTGACCATCGGCACCAGCTCGACGTTCAGTCCAGGATGCGCTTGTTCCAGACGTGCTTTAACATACTGCGCCTGCCATAGCGCAAGCGGGCTTTGCCGTGTGGCAATTTTCAAAACTTTGTCTAACATGCTTGTTACCGTCATTGTCGACCACTATCCATCCTAACATTGTTGTCTTACGGATGTTAGTTTTCACGATTTATGTGGGAGATGGCTCCGGCCGACTCTTTTTTAACCTTTCATGCGCGTGGCGGTTGCCGGAGGCGTAGTGAGGAATTTACAGGTAATAAACGGTGCTACACTTGTATGTAGCGCATCTTTCTTTACGGTCAATGAGCAAGGTGTTAAATTGATCACGTTTTAAACCATTTGTCCGTCCGCTGCTCATCACAACCACACCGACGACGAATGGTGACGGTTTTTGTTGAAATACTGAAATCCTCCGTACTATTGTACTTCGGGTTTTTGAACATCAGGCGATATGTCTTGTACCTCTATATTGAGACACTGAAACAGAGACTGGATGCCATCAACCAATTGCGCGTGGATCGCGCGCTTGCTGCCATGGGACCCGCTTTCCAGCAGGTTTACAGTCTACTGCCAACGTTACTACATTATCATCACCCGCTGATGCCGGGTTACCTTGACGGTAACGTTCCCCGTGGCATTTGCCTCTACACGCCTGATGAAACCCAACGCCACTATCTTGAAGAACTGGAACTGCATCGCGGCATGCAGACCCAGGAGCCGCCGAAAGGCGAGTTGCCGATCACCGGCGTCTACTCGATGGGCAGTACTTCCTCCGTTGGTCAGAGCTGTTCTTCCGATCTTGATATCTGGGTATGTCACCAGGCCTGGCTGGATAGCGAAGAGCGCCAGCTGCTGCAGCGAAAATGCAGCCTGCTTGAGAGCTGGGCGGCATCGCTCGGCGTGGAAGTCAGCTTCTTCCTGATCGACGAAAACCGCTTCCGTCATAATGAAAGTGGTAGCCTCGGCGGCGAAGACTGCGGTTCGACTCAGCATATCCTGTTGCTCGATGAGTTCTATCGCACCGCGGTGCGTCTCGCCGGCAAGCGTATTCTGTGGAATATGGTGCCGTGCGATGAAGAAGAGCATTACGATGATTACGTCATGGGGCTGTATGCCCAGGGCGTGCTGACGCCTAACGAATGGCTCGATCTCGGCGGCCTCAGTTCACTGTCGGCGGAAGAGTACTTCGGCGCCAGCCTGTGGCAGCTGTATAAGAGTATCGACTCCCCCTATAAAGCAGTGCTGAAAACGCTGCTGCTGGAAGCCTACTCCTGGGAATATCCCAATAACCGCCTGTTGGCGAAAGATATCAAACAGCGTCTACACGACGGCGAGATTGTCTCCTTCGGCCTCGACCCGTACTGCATGATGCTGGAGCGCGTGACTACCTATCTGCAGGCCATCGAAGATGAAACCCGCCTCGACCTGGTACGCCGCTGCTTCTATCTGAAAGTCTGTGAAAAACTCAGCCGCGAACGCGCCTGTGTCGGCTGGCGTCGCGAAGTCGTCAGCCAGCTGGTGAATGCCTGGGGCTGGGACGAAAAGCGTCTAATGATGCTCGACAATCGCGCCAACTGGAAAATCGATGAAGTGCGCAAGGCGCACAACGAACTGCTCGACGCCATGATGCAGAGCTATCGTAATCTGATCCGCTTCGCGCGGCGCAATAATCTCAGCGTCTCCGCCAGCCCTCAGGATATTGGCGTGCTGACGCGTAAGCTGTATGCGGCTTTTGAAGCGCTGCCGGGGAAAGTGACGCTGGTGAACCCGCAAATTTCGCCGGATCTGTCGGAACCGAACCTGACCTTTATCCACGTGCCGCCGGGCCGCGCCAACCGTACCGGTTGGTATCTGTATAACCGCGCGCCGGATATGGAATCGATCATCAGCCATCAGCCGCTGGAATATAACCGTTATCTTAATAAGCTGGTGGCCTGGGCCTGGTTTAACGGCCTGCTGACCTCACGCACCCGCCTGTTTATTAAGGGCAACGGCATCGTCGATCTGGCGAAGCTGCAGGAGATGGTGGCCGACGTGTCGCACCATTTCCCACTGCGCCTGCCGGCGCCGACGCCAAAAGCGCTGTACAGCCCGTGCGAAATCCGCCATCTGGCGATTATCGTCAACCTCGAATATGACCCGACCGCGGCTTTCCGCAACCAGGTGGTGCACTTCGATTTCCGTAAGCTGGATGTTTTCAGCTTTGGCGAAGAGCAAAAATGCCTGATCGGCAGCGTCGACCTGCTGTATCGCAACTCGTGGAACGAAGTGCGTACGCTGCACTTTAACGGCGAGCAGGCGATGATCGAAGCGCTGAAGACGATTCTCGGCAAAATGCATCAGGACGCCGCGCCGCCGGACAGCGTGGAGGTGTTCTGCTATAGCCAGCACCTGCGCGGCCTGATCCGTACCCGCGTGCAGCAGATGATCTCCGAATGCATCGAACTGCGTCTCTCCAGTACCCGCCAGGATACCGGGCGCTTCAAAGCGCTGCGCGTCTCCGGCCAGACCTGGGGGCTGTTCTTCGAGCGTCTTAACGTTTCGGTGCAGAAGCTGGAAAACGCCATTGAGTTCTACGGCGCTATCTCGCACAACAAGCTTCATGGCCTGTCGGTACAGGTGGAAACCAATCACGTTAAGCTGCCGGCGGTAGTGGACGGCTTCGCCAGCGAAGGGATTATTCAGTTCTTCTTTGAAGACGCGGATAACAACGACAGCGGCTTTAACATCTATATTCTTGATGAGAGCAACCGCGCGGAGGTGTATCACCACTGCGAGGGCAGCAAAGAGGAGCTGGTGCGCGACGTCAGCCGCTTCTATTCATCATCGCACGATCGTTTCACCTACGGCTCCAGCTTTATCAACTTCAACCTGCCGCAGTTCTATCAGATTGTCGAGGTAGACGGGCGCACCCAGGTGATCCCATTCCGCACCCAGGCGATTGCCGCTGCGATACCCACCAGCCAGGACGTTACCGCCTCGCCGGTACTGCAGCAGCGCTACTCGTAGATTTGGCCCGGATAAGGCGTGAGCCGCTATCCGGAGATATGCCCTGCTGGCGCTGCGCTTAGCAGGGCTACGGTTCTATGTCGTCAGGTAGCCCGGATAAGGCGCGAAGCGCCGCCATCCGGGAAACACGTCATTAACGGAAGCTCACCGTCTCACCGGCCTGATTGCTCGCCGCCTGCTCCAGCAAATCCCAGAAGGTCTCGCCGCTACGATCGCAGATCCACTCGTCGCCTTTGAGATCAAAATGGTAGCCGCCCTGTTTGGTGGCCAGCCACACCTGGTGCAGCGGCTCCTGACGGTTAATAATGATTTTGCTGCCGTTTTCAAAGCTGATGGTCAGCACGCCGCCGTTGATTTCGCAATCGATGTCGCTGTCGCCGTCCCAGTCGTCCAGACGTTCTTCGATGGTCATCCACAGGCTATCCGCCAGGCGATGGAATTCACTGTCGTTCATAGTTATATACCCTAAATAATTCGAGTTGCAGGAAGGCGGCGACGCAGGGAGTCCCAGGAGCTTACTCCAGTAAGTGACTGGGGCGAGCGAGGAAAGCCAACGTACATGCAGCTTGAATTATAACGGGTATAGCCTGCTTTTTTGAAGATGGCGGCAGTATAGCGCGAAACAAAAGCGCGCGCAGTCGGATGCTAAACGCTTGCTTTTACGTCTTCTCCTGCGATGATAGAAAGCAGAAAGAATGAATCACGGGCAACTATCAATGAAAAACGTTTTTCCTACGCTTGCCGTTTTGTTTGCGATCTTCAGCCTGACCGGCTGCGGTCTGAAAGGGCCTCTCTATTTCCCGCCGGCGGACAAAACCGCGCCGCCGCCGACCAAACCGGTTAACCCAGGCATTCAGAGCGCAACGCCGGATCGTAACGATCGTGGCGATACCGGTGGTCCGAGCCAGGTCAATTACTAACGATAACGTTCTGTTCCGCGCAACTGGAGTAGATGATGCAGTTCTCTAAAATGCATGGCCTTGGCAACGATTTTATGGTCGTTGACGCGGTAACGCAGAATGTTTTTTTCTCGCCGGAGCTGATTCGCCGCCTGGCGGATCGCCACCTTGGCGTCGGGTTCGATCAACTGTTGGTCGTCGAGCCGCCCTACGATCCCGATCTGGATTTCCATTACCGGATCTTTAACGCCGACGGCAGCGAAGTGTCGCAGTGCGGCAACGGCGCGCGCTGTTTTGCCCGCTTTGTCCGGCTGAAAGGCCTGACCAATAAACGTGATATCCGCGTGAGTACGGCCAATGGGCGTATGGTATTAAGCGTAACGGAAGACGATCTGGTGCGGGTGAATATGGGCGAGCCCAACTTTGAGCCGTCCCAGGTGCCGTTCCGCGCCAACAAAGCGGAAAAGACCTATATCATGCGTGCCGCCGAGCAGACAGTATTGTGCGGTGTGGTTTCCATGGGGAACCCACACTGCGTTATCCAGGTGGATGACGTGGATACGGCGGCCGTGGAAACGCTGGGCCCGGTGATGGAAAGCCACGAGCGTTTTCCGGAGCGCGCCAATATCGGCTTTATGCAGGTGGTCGGCCGGTCCCATATCCGTCTGCGCGTCTACGAGCGCGGGGCGGGGGAAACCCAGGCCTGCGGCAGCGGCGCCTGCGCCGCGGTGGCGGTGGGGATCCAGCAGGGGCTGCTGGCTGAAACAGTACGTGTGGAATTACCCGGCGGTCGTCTTGATATCGCCTGGAAAGGCCCGGGCCAGCCGCTGTTTATGACCGGCCCGGCGGCCCATGTCTATGATGGATTTATTCATTTATGAAACCAATCGGGGAAGAACAGCAGGAGGTTGCCAGCGCGTTGAACGATCGTGCGGTGGTGGACTATCTGTTGCAACATCCTGAATTTTTTATTCGTAATGCCGCCCAGGTCGAACATATCCGCGTCCCGCATCCGGTCCGCGGTTCGATTTCGCTGGTGGAGTGGCACATGATGCGGGCGCGTAACCATATTCATGTGCTGGAAGAGAATATGTCGCTGCTGATGGAGCAGGCGGTCACCAATGAAAGCCTGTTCCAGCGCCTGCTGCAGCTACAAACGCGGCTGGCGGCTGCGGAGAGCCTCGACGATATGCTCAACCGCCTTCATCGCTGGGCTCGCGAACTGGGGCTGGCTGGCGCTACGGTGCGCCTGTTCCCTGACAGCTGGCGCCTCGGCGCGCCATCGAAGTTTACCCATCTGGCGTTAAACCGGCAGGCGTTTGAGCCGATCCGTATTCAACGTCTGGGCCAGGCGCGCCACTATCTTGGGCCGCTGAACGGTCCGGAGCTGCTGGTGGTGCTACCGGAAGCGAAGGCCATTGGATCCGTGGCGATGTCGATGCTGGGCGGTGATAACGCTCCGGGCGTGATGCTCTTTAGCAGCCGCGATGCGCAGCATTATCAGTCAGGGCAGGGGACGCAGTTGCTGCAGGAAATTGCGCAGATGCTCCCTGGCCTGCTGGAGCGCTGGATTGAACGCGCATGACCGACTCTCCGCTGTTCGCCTGGGTCGACCGCTTCCTGCGCTATCTCGGCGTTGAGCGTCAGCTTAGCCCGATTACGCTGACTA
Source organism: Klebsiella sp. K-Nf6 (assembly GCF_002806655.1). NCBI lineage: Bacteria > Pseudomonadati > Pseudomonadota > Gammaproteobacteria > Enterobacterales > Enterobacteriaceae > Klebsiella > Klebsiella sp. K-Nf6. The sequence continues at coordinate 47,092 of NZ_PIBN01000023.1, forward strand.
ACTACCAGCGTCAGCTGGACGCGTTGATCGCCCTGGCGGATGAGGCTGGGCTGAAAAGCTGGCAGCAGTGCGATGCCGCTCAGGTGCGTAGCTTTGCGGTTCGCAGCCGCCGTGCGGGTTTAGGCCCGGCGAGCCTGGCGCTGCGGCTTTCCGCCCTGCGCAGTTTCTTTGACTGGATGGTCAGTCAGGGCGAGCTGGCCGCGAACCCGGCGAAGGGGATTGCGGCGCCGAAAATTCCCCGCCACTTGCCGAAAAATATTGACGTCGATGACGTCAATCGGCTGCTGGATATCGACCTCAACGACCCACTCGCGGTGCGCGACCGGGCGATGCTGGAAGTGATGTACGGCGCAGGTCTGCGTCTGTCGGAGCTGGTCAACCTTGATATTAAGCACCTCGACCTTGAAAGTGGAGAGGTTTGGGTGATGGGCAAAGGCAGCAAAGAACGTCGTTTGCCGATCGGTCGCAACGCGGTGACGTGGATTGAGCACTGGCTGGATTTGCGCGGCCTGTTCGGCACTGACGACGACGCGCTGTTTTTGTCGAAGCTGGGTAAGCGCATTTCGGCTCGCAACGTGCAGAAGCGGTTTGCCGAGTGGGGGATTAAACAGGGGCTGAACAGCCATGTGCACCCGCACAAGCTGCGCCACTCCTTTGCCACCCATATGCTGGAGTCCAGCGGCGATCTGCGCGGCGTGCAGGAGCTGCTGGGCCATGCTAACCTCTCCACCACTCAAATCTATACCCATCTTGACTTTCAACACCTTGCCTCGGTGTACGATGCCGCGCATCCGCGCGCTAAACGGGGGAAATAATGCGTTTTTACCGACCTCTGGGCCCGATCTCCGCGCTGACGTTTGACCTGGACGACACCCTTTATGATAACCGCCCGGTGATTGACCGGACGATGCACGAATCGCTGGCCTTTGTGCGCAATTACCATCCGTCGCTCAGCCAGTTTGACGCCCATGAGCTTAACCAGCTGCGCCAGACGCTGCTGGCTTCCGAGCCTGAGATCTACCACGACGTCACTCTCTGGCGCCACCGCGCGCTGGAGTTAGGGATGCGTAACGCCGGACTCTCCGCCGAAGCGGCGAAAGCGGGCGCTGAGGCGGCGATGGAAAACTTCGCGCACTGGCGCAGTCGGGTCGATGTTCCGCAGGAGACCCACGATACGCTGGCGAAGCTGGCACAGAAGTGGCCGCTGGTGGCCATCACCAATGGTAACGCCCGCCCGGAGCTGTTCGGCCTGAGCGACTATTTCCGCTTCGTGTTGCGTGCCGGTCCGGATGGTCGTTCCAAGCCATTTGCCGATATGTACCACCTGGCGGCGGAGCGTCTGGATTTACCGCTCGGGCACATTCTGCACGTCGGCGATGATCTGACGACCGACGTTGCTGGTTCGCTGCGCTGCGGGATGCAGGCCTGCTGGATCAAACCGCAAGGCGCGGACCTGATGCACACCGCGGACAGCCGCCTGCTGCCGCATATTGAAATTTCACGGTTGGCATCTCTGACCTCGCTGATATAATCACCAGTCACTCTGTATATATTAACAGGGGTTCGTGGAACCCCTTCTCTTCCGGCGGTGCCAATGGACGTTTCTTACCTGCTCGACAGCCTTAATGACAAACAGCGTGAAGCCGTAGCCGCTTCGCGCACCAATATGCTGGTTCTGGCAGGGGCGGGCAGTGGCAAGACGCGCGTTCTGGTGCACCGTATTGCCTGGCTGCTGAGCGTGGAGAACTGCTCGCCGTACTCAATTATGGCGGTGACCTTTACCAACAAAGCGGCGGCGGAAATGCGCCACCGTATCGGCCAACTGATGGGCACTACCCAGGGCGGCATGTGGGTGGGCACCTTCCACGGCCTGGCGCACCGCCTGCTGCGTGCGCACCATCTGGACGCCAACCTGCCGCAGGATTTTCAAATCCTCGATAGCGAAGACCAGCTGCGTCTGCTGAAGCGTCTGATTAAGGCGATGAACCTGGACGAGAAGCAATGGCCGCCGCGTCAGGCGATGTGGTACATCAACAGCCAGAAAGATGAAGGGCTGCGCCCGCATCACATTCAGAGCTACGGCAACCCGGTGGAGCAGACCTGGCAGAAGGTCTATCAGGCCTACCAGGAAGCCTGCGACCGCGCCGGGCTGGTGGATTTCGCTGAGCTGCTGCTGCGTGCGCACGAGCTATGGCTGAACAAGCCGCATATCCTGCAGCACTACCGTGAGCGTTTCACCAATATCCTCGTCGATGAATTCCAGGACACCAACAACATCCAGTACGCCTGGATCCGCCTGCTGGCGGGCGATACCGGCAAGGTGATGATCGTCGGCGATGATGACCAGTCGATTTACGGCTGGCGCGGTGCGCAGGTTGAGAACATTCAGCGCTTCCTCAACGACTTCCCCGGCGCGGAAACTATTCGCCTGGAGCAGAACTATCGTTCAACCAGCAATATTCTTAGCGCTGCCAACGCCCTGATTGAAAACAACAACGGGCGCCTGGGCAAGAAACTGTGGACCGACGGCGCCGACGGCGAGCCGATTTCGCTGTACTGCGCCTTCAACGATCTCGATGAAGCGCGCTTCGTGGTGAACCGAATTAAAACCTGGCAGGAGAACGGCGGTGCGCTGGAGCAATGCGCCATTCTCTATCGCAGTAACGCCCAGTCGCGCGTGCTGGAAGAAGCGCTGCTGCAGGCCAGCATGCCGTATCGTATCTACGGCGGTATGCGCTTCTTCGAACGTCAGGAAATCAAAGATGCACTCTCTTATCTGCGCCTGATTGCCAACCGTAACGACGATGCAGCGTTTGAGCGGGTGGTCAATACGCCGACTCGCGGCATCGGCGATCGTACGCTGGACGTGGTGCGCCAGACGTCGCGCGATCGTCAGCTGACGCTATGGCAGGCCTGCCGCGAGCTGCTGAAAGATAAAGTGCTGGCTGGCCGTGCCGCCAGCGCTCTGCAACGCTTTATGGAGTTGATTGACGCCCTGGCGCAGGAGACCGCCGATATGCCGCTACATGTCCAGACCGATCGGGTGATTAAAGACTCCGGGCTGCGCGCGATGTATGAGCAGGAGAAAGGCGAGAAGGGTCAGACCCGTATTGAAAACTTAGAGGAACTGGTGACGGCGACGCGCCAGTTCAGCTACAACGAAGAAGATGAAGACCTGATGCCGCTGCAGGCGTTCCTCTCCCACGCCGCGCTGGAAGCGGGCGAAGGGCAGGCGGATACCTGGCAGGACGCGGTTCAACTGATGACCCTGCACTCGGCGAAAGGGCTGGAGTTCCCGCAGGTGTTTATCGTCGGCGTCGAAGAAGGGATGTTCCCGAGCCAGATGGCGCTTGATGAAGGTGGCCGTCTGGAAGAAGAGCGTCGTCTGGCCTACGTTGGCGTAACGCGCGCCATGCAGAAGCTGACGCTGACCTACGCCGAAACCCGCCGTCTGTACGGCAAAGAGGTTTATCACCGCCCGTCGCGCTTTATCGGGGAGTTGCCGCAGGAGTGCGTAGAAGAAGTGCGTCTGCGGGCTACGGTGAGCCGCCCGGTAAACCATCAGCGGCTGGGCGCGCCGATTGCCGAGAGCGATACCGGCTACAAGTTAGGTCAGCGGGTGCGTCATCCGAAGTTTGGCGAAGGCACTATTGTCAACCTCGAAGGCAGCGGCGAGCACAGCCGGCTGCAGGTGGCTTTTCAGGGCCAGGGAATCAAATGGCTGGTGGCGGCTTACGCACGGCTTGAGGAAGTGTAACATTAAGAAAAATATCATTATTTTGTAATAATCTGCTACCTTTATACGTTAAGGCGCCTGATTTGCGCTTTCGCGTTCCGTTGCGTGTTGACGCCGATTTTGCGCTGGCGTAACATGCGCGCACGATTACGCTAAGAGGACATTCGCCTTGGACACACCCAGTAGATGCTGGCTCAACTTCCTGTCATTCAGGAACAACTCCTAAGGCTATCCTCTTATGCTGATAGCCTTAGCGGTTGTCAGCGACCTGCCCCATTCCCGTCGCGCTGAGTCAGGCTTAATGGTCTGAAACCCAATTTGTTTCTGTGTGCCCACCGAACTGTCCGATAATTTTTTTGCATTGGGAGTCCCGGTCATGCTGAGCGCATTTCAACTGGAAAACAATCGTTTAACGCGCCTGGAAGCCGATGAGATCAAGCACCTCGCCAGCTCGGTGTGGGTCGATCTGGTCGAGCCTGACGACGATGAGCGAAGCCGCGTGCAGACGGAACTGGGTCAGAACCTGGCGACGCGCCCGGAACTGGAAGATATCGAAGCCTCCGCGCGTTTCTTTGAAGATGAAGATGGGTTACACATCCACTCCTTCTTCTTTTTTGAAGATGCCGAAGATCACGCTGGCAACTCTACCGTGGCGTTTACCATCCGCGAAGGCCGCCTGTTCACGCTGCGCGAGCGCGAACTGCCCGCTTTCCGCTTGTACCGTATGCGCGTGCGTAACCAGACGCTGGTCGACGGTAACGCCTATGAACTGCTACTCGACCTGTTCGAAACCAAAATCGAGCAGCTGGCGGATGAAATTGAAAACATCTACAGCGACCTGGAAAAGCTGAGCCGCGTGATTATGGAAGGCCATCAGGGCGACGAGTACGACGAAGCGCTGTCGACGCTGGCGGAACTGGAAGATATCGGCTGGAAGGTGCGCCTCTGTCTGATGGATACCCAGCGCGCGCTGAACTTCCTCGTGCGTAAGGCGCGCCTGCCGGCAGGCCAGCTGGAGCAGGCGCGGGAGATCCTGCGTGATATCGAATCCCTGCTGCCGCACAACGAATCGCTGTTCCAGAAGGTGAACTTCCTGATGCAGGCGGCGATGGGTTTCATCAATATCGAGCAGAACCGCATCATCAAGATCTTCTCGGTGGTGTCGGTGGTGTTCCTGCCGCCGACCCTGGTGGCGTCCAGCTACGGGATGAACTTTGAATTTATGCCGGAGCTGCACTGGAGCTTCGGCTACCCGGGGGCGATCGTCTTTATGATGCTGGCCGGCCTGGCGCCGTATCTCTACTTCAAGCGTAAAAACTGGCTGTAAAAAAAGGGAGCGTCGGCTCCCTTTTTTACTGGCTGAGGGAGGCTTAGCCTCTGCGCAGCCGGCGCTGGGTATACAGCGCATCGACGATAAACACCGCCAGCGCGACCCAGATAAAGCCAAAGGTCACCATTTTATCCTTGCCCGGCACTTCGCCGTAGAACGTCACCGCCAGCAGGAACATCAGTGTCGGACCGATGTACTGGAAGAAACCCAGCGTCGACAGGCGCAGGCGGGTTGCCGCGCCGGTGAAGCACAGCAGGGGAATGGTGGTTACCACGCCCGCGGCCATCAGCAGTAGATTGAGCGACCAGGGGTTTTCCCCCATATGGCTGGTCGGGCTATCGGTGATGCCGAACAGCCAGATTGCCGCCACCGGCAGAAGCCACAGTGTTTCCACCAACATACCGGTCTGCGCGTCGACAGCAATTTTCTTCCGCACCAGGCCGTAAAAGGCAAAGCTGAAGGCCAGTCCAAGGCCGATTATCGGCAGAGAACCAAAGGTCCACAGCTGCACCAGCACGCCGCAAAAGGCGAGGATCACCGCCAGCCACTGCAGGCGACGGAAGCGTTCGCCGAGGAAAATCATGCCTAACAGAATGTTCACCAGCGGGTTAATAAAGTAGCCGAGGCTGGCTTCCAGCATATGGTGGTTATTCACCGCCCAGATGAAGAGCAGCCAGTTGCCGCCGACCAGCACCGCAGAGAGCGCCAGCAGGAAGATCTTGCGCGGCGTCTTCAGCAGCTTTTTCACCTGCGGCCACTGGCGGCTGACGCTGATGAGCGCCACCATGAAGAAGAAGGACCAGATCACGCGATGGGTCAGAATTTCATCGGCGGGAACATAGTAGATAAGTTTGAAGTACGCTGGCGCGATACCCCATATAAAGTAGGCGGCGAGGGCCAGAATGATCCCTAACCGCGTCTGTTTCGCATCCATCGGTAAAATCCATTGCCAAAGAGAGTGATGTTACTCGATTTTGGCCAATCAACCCACCATATAGGTGGCCGTAGCGCTGGCAATATAGACCTGAGCTTCGTTATGCAGTTCCACGCGGGCTACCGCCACTTTATTGCCGGCGCGCAGCAGGCTGCTGGTGGCGGTAAACCGTTCGCCGCGGCCCGGACGCAGGTAGTCCACGCGCAGGTCGATGGTTCCCATGCGGGAGAGGCGCTGACGCAGCTCTTCTTCGTTGATGGTGTCATGGCGGGTGAGGGTGCTACCGACGCAGACCAGACCAGCGGCGACGTCCAGCGCGGAGGCGATCACTCCGCCATGCAAAATACTCTGCGCCCAGTTGCCGACCATCATCGGCTGATTATTAAAGCTGAGCTGGGCAAACGCTTTTTCATAGCGATCCAGTTCGAGGCCGAGGGCGCGGTTAAACGGCATGTGATAGACGAAAATCTCCCCCACCAGTTTCAGCGCTGCTTCGGCAGTAAGTTCAGACATAACACCGGTTCCATTCGTTAACAAAATGTTGATTTTATGCTTCTAAAATATTGATTTCCACTTTCGGAGCGGATTAAGGGGCAGGTGATTAATAAACAGGTAGAATGGCTTTGGGTTAAACAAAAATAAAAACTATTTATCAGGAGACCAGCATGCGTATCTCTTTGGCCAGCCTGGTGGCGCTGTGCGCGCTACCGGCCGGTGTTATGGCGCAGGATGCGTCGGTTCACGACAAACCTGCCGTGCGCGGCAGCATTATCGCCAACCTGCTCCAGGACCATGATAATCCTTTCCTGCTCTATCCTTATGAGAGCAACTATCTGCTCTACACATGGACCAGTGACCTCAATAAAGAGGCGATCCGCAGCTATGACTGGGCCGAAAACGCCCGTAAAGATGAAGTGAAATTTCAGCTGAGTCTGGCGTTCCCGCTGTGGCGTGGCATCCTGGGCGATAATTCGCTGCTCGGCGCATCGTATACCCAGAAATCCTGGTGGCAGCTTTCCAACAGCAAAGAGTCGGCGCCGTTTCGCGAGACTAATTACGAACCACAGCTGTTTTTGGGCTTTGCGACTGACTATCAGTTTGCTGGCTGGACGCTGCGCGACATCGAGATGGGGTATAACCACGACTCGAATGGTCGTTCCGACCCTACCTCGCGCAGCTGGAACCGGCTTTATGCCCGCCTGATGGCGCAAAACGGCAACTGGCTGGTGGAAGTGAAGCCCTGGTACGTGGTGGGCAACACCGATGATAACCCGGATATCACCAAATATATGGGCTATTACCGGCTGAAGGTGGGTTACCAACTGGGAGAGGCGATCCTCAGCGCGCAGGGGCAATATAACTGGAACACCGGCTATGGCGGGGCGGAGCTCGGCGTGAGCTATCCCATTACCAAACATGTTCGCGCCTATACGCAGATCTACAGCGGTTACGGCGAATCGCTTATCGACTACAACTTTAATCAAACGCGCGTCGGCGTCGGGCTAATGCTCAACGATCTGTTTTAATCGTTGCACTCTGGCTCACAGGCGCTGAAAATAGCGCCTGTTTTCTTTTCAGGCAAATGGGGTCAACGTGGCACAGGCGGAAGTATTAAATCAGGAATCGCTGGCGAAGCAGGTTTTACAAGAGACCTTCGGCTACCAGCAGTTCCGTCCTGGCCAGGAAACGATTATCGAGACGGTGCTTGAGGGCCGGGACTGCCTGGTGGTCATGCCGACCGGTGGCGGCAAGTCGCTGTGCTATCAGGTGCCGGCGCTGGTCATGGGCGGTTTGACGGTGGTGGTCTCGCCGCTGATCTCGCTGATGAAGGACCAGGTCGATCAACTGCTTGCCAACGGCGTGGCGGCGGCTTGTCTGAACTCGACGCAAAGCCGTGAGCAGCAGCAGGAAGTGATGGCCGGCTGTCGCAGCGGGCAGGTTCGTCTGCTGTATATCGCGCCGGAACGGTTGATGCTGGATAACTTTCTTGAGCATCTGGCGAACTGGAACCTGGCGATGCTGGCGGTAGACGAAGCGCACTGTATCTCCCAGTGGGGCCATGATTTCCGCCCGGAATATGCCGCGCTGGGCCAGCTGCGCCAGCGGATGCCGCAGATCCCGTTTATGGCATTGACCGCCACCGCCGATGACACCACCCGCCGTGATATCGTCCGTCTGCTCGGGCTTAACGATCCGCTGATTCAGGTCAGCAGCTTCGACCGGCCGAACATCCGCTATATGCTGATGGAGAAATTCAAACCGCTCGATCAACTGATGCGCTACGTTCAGGATCAGCGCGGCAAATCGGGCATCATCTACTGCAACAGCCGCTCGAAAGTGGAAGATACCGCAGCGCGTTTGCAGAGCCGCGGCATCAGCGCAGCGGCTTACCATGCTGGTCTGGAAAACGCCGTCCGCGCCGACGTGCAGGAGAAATTCCAGCGTGACGATCTGCAGATCGTGGTGGCGACGGTGGCCTTCGGGATGGGCATCAACAAGCCGAACGTCCGTTTTGTGGTGCACTTCGATATCCCGCGCAATATTGAATCCTACTATCAGGAAACCGGCCGCGCCGGGCGTGATGGCCTGCCGGCGGAAGCGATGCTGTTTTATGATCCGGCGGATATGGCGTGGCTGCGCCGCTGTCTGGAAGAAAAGCCCGCCGGGCCGCTGCAGGATATCGAGCGGCATAAGCTGAATGCGATGGGGGCGTTTGCCGAAGCGCAAACCTGTCGTCGTCTGGTGCTACTGAACTACTTTGGCGAAGGGCGCCAGGAGCCGTGCGGCAACTGCGATATCTGTCTTGATCCGCCAAAGCAGTACGATGGCTTAATGGATGCACGCAAGGCGCTTTCAACGATTTACCGGGTGAATCAACGTTTCGGGATGGGTTACGTGGTGGAGGTCCTGCGCGGGGCCAACAACCAGCGCATCCGTGACATGGGCCACGATAAGCTCCCGGTTTACGGCATCGGCCGGGAGCAGAGCCACGAACACTGGGTGAGCGTGATCCGCCAACTGATTCATCTTGGGCTGGTGACGCAGAATATTGCTCAGCACTCCGCACTGCAGCTGACCGAAGCCGCACGACCGGTTCTGCGCGGCGAGGTGCCGCTGCAGCTCGCCGTGCCGCGTATCGTGGCGCTGAAGCCGAAGGCGATGCAGAAATCCTTTGGCGGCAATTACGACCGCAAGCTGTTTGCCAAGCTGCGTAAATTGCGTAAAGCGATCGCCGACGAAGAGAATATCCCGCCATACGTGGTCTTCAACGACGCGACGCTGATCGAGATGGCGGAACAGTCGCCACTCACCGCCGGCGAGATGCTCAGCGTCAACGGCGTGGGGACGCGCAAACTTGAGCGTTTCGGTAAAGAATTCATGGCATTGATACGTGCTCATGTCGATGGTGATGATGAGTAGTCAGCCGCGGGAAAAGGTGCCAGAATAGTTTCCCTCTTCACTATTTTCCTGCGAGTTAACTATGCTGATGCTTTTCCTCACCGTGGCGCTGGTGCATATCATTGCGCTGATGAGCCCGGGGCCGGACTTTTTCTTTGTCTCACAAACGGCCATCAGCCGCTCACGCAGAGAGGCGATGATGGGTGTGCTGGGGATCACCTGCGGCGTGATGGTCTGGGCGGGTGTTGCCCTGCTCGGCCTGAACCTGATCCTCGCGCAGATGGCGTGGCTGCATAACATCATTATGGTCGGTGGCGGCCTGTATCTGTGCTGGATGGGCTACCAGATGCTGCGCGGCGCGCTGAAAAAAGAGGCGGTGGCCTCGGCGGAGCCGCAGGTGGAGCTGGCCCGCAGTGGACGCAGCTTCGTGAAGGGATTGCTGACCAATCTGGCGAATCCGAAAGCGATTATCTATTTCGGCTCGGTGTTCTCGCTGTTCGTGGGTGACAGCGTCGGCGCTGGTGCGCGCTGGGGTATTTTCCTGCTGATTATCGTTGAGACGCTGGCCTGGTTTATGGTGGTTGCCAGCCTGTTTGCCCTGCCGGGGATGCGCCGCGGCTATCAGCGGATGGCGAAGTGGATCGATGGTATCGCCGGTACGCTGTTTGCGGGCTTCGGCATCCACCTGATTATCTCGCGTTAATCTGTATGCGGTCCTCCACCCGGACAAACCCGGGTGGAGAGAGTGTCAGTGGCGAAGCCGCTGCAGCTCATCCTCAGCCAGACCGGTCATTTCCATAATGGCTGCGTCATCAGTAATCCTCCATGCTGCGGCACGCGCTGCGCCAGCTTATATTCAGGCGTGACGGGCGGAGGCGAGCAGCGCCCCGACCAGCATAAACAGCGAACCAAAGACTTTGTTCAGTGCCTTCATCTGCTTTGGCCCTTTAATCCACGCTGAAATGCGCTGCGCCAGGGTCGCATAGCCAATCATCACAATGATATCGACGACGATGGTGGTGACACCCAGAACGAGATACTGCATCAGCTGCGGCTGGTGCGGCAGGATAAACTGTGGAAACAGAGCGGCCAGAAAAACAATGCTTTTGGGATTGGTGAGATTCACGAACACCGCGCGCTGGAACAGTTTGCCGCGCGTCTGCGCCTTCGCCAGCGTATTCAGGTCGATGGCCCCAGCCGCCCGCCATTGCTGGATCCCCAGCCAGATCAGGTAGGCTGCACCGGCCCATTTCAGCACTTCAAAGGCCAGCACCGAGCGGGAGAACAGGGTGCCGAGACCGACGCCAACCAGCACGATATGAATAACCAGACCAGTCTGCAAACCGGCAATCGACGCCGCCGCGCCGCGGTAACCGTGGTTAATGGAGGTGGTCATGGTATTAATCGCGCCGGAACCCGGCGACAGGCTGAGAATGATTGATGTCAGCAGGTAGGCGAACCACCACTCAATGGTCATGAGAAACTCCCTGATTGTCTGTTTTTATGCCACAATACGCTATTGTGTCAGCATTGTGTGATACACGGCAAAAAAACGATTTTCAGCGGTTAACAGGGGTGTAAACCCGATGTTTGGGCAGAAAAAGGACTGGGAAACACGAGAAAACGCGTTTGCGGCCTTTAGCATGGGGCCGCTGACGGATTTCTGGCGACAGCGCGAAGAGGCTGAATTTAAAGGCGTCGATGATGTACCGGTACGCTTTGTTCGCTTTTGCGCGCAAAATAACGATCGTCTGGTGCTGATTTGCCCCGGGCGCATTGAAAGCTACGTGAAGTATGCAGAAGTCGCCTACGATCTCTTTCACAGCGGCTTTGACGTGATGATTATTGACCATCGCGGCCAGGGACGCTCGGGCCGCCTGCTCTCTGATACCCACCGCGGACACGTCGTTAACTTCAGCGACTATGTCGATGACCTGGCGGCGCTCTGGCAGCAGCAGGTGGTCCCCGGACACTGGCGAAAACGGTTTATCCTCGCTCACTCTATGGGCGGGGCGATTGCCACGCTTTTTCTGCAACGTTACCAGGCGCATTGCGATGCGATTGCGCTCTGCGCGCCGATGTTCGGAATTATCATTCGGCTTCCGGACTGGATGGTGCGCCATATTCTCGACTGGGCTGAGGGCCATCAGCGCATTCGTGAAGAGTATGCCATCGGCACCGGGCGCTGGCGGGCGCTGCCTTTTGCCGTTAACGTGCTGACGCACAGTCGACAACGCTATCGTCGCAACTTGCGCTTCTATGCCGATGAACCGCGACTGCAGGTCGGCGGCCCTACCTGGCACTGGGTGCGTGAGGGCATGCTTGCCGGCGAGGAAGTATTGGCGAATGTCGAGAAAGATACGGCTCCGACGCTGCTTTTGCAGGCGGAGGAGGAGCGGGTGGTCGATAATCTGATGCACGACCGCTATTGTGAATTACGGGCCACTGCTGGCCATCCCTGTGAGGGCGGTAAGCCGCTCGTCATCAAAGGGGCATACCATGAGATCCTTTTTGAAAAGGACGATATGCGCTCAGTCGCGCTAAATGCCATCGTCGAGTTTTTCAATCGACATACTTAATCCGACGATAACGCTCGTCGCCCTGCTTAGAGGTTAACTTTTTTATGTACCAGGTTGTTGCGTCTGATTTAGACGGCACGCTGCTTTCCCCCGATCATTTCCTGACCCCGTATGCCAAAGAGACGCTGAAGCTGCTGACCGCTCGTGGGATCAATTTCGTCTTCGCCACTGGCCGTCACTACATCGACGTCGGGCAGATCCGCGATAATCTCGGCATCCGGTCGTACATGATCACCTCTAACGGCGCCCGCGTTCACGATAGCGATGGCCAGCAAATCTTCGCCCATAACCTCGACCGCGATATTGCCGCCGACCTGTTTGAGATCGTGCGTAACGACCCGAAAATCGTCACTAACGTCTATCGGGAAGACGAGTGGTATATGAACCGCCATCGTCCGGAAGAGATGCGCTTCTTCAAGGAGGCGGTGTTTAACTACAAGCTGTATGAGCCGGGCGAACTGGATCCGCAGGGGATCAGCAAAGTGTTCTTTACCTGCGAGGATCACGAGCATCTTCTGCCGCTTGAACAGGCGATGAACGCCCGCTGGGGCGATCGCGTGAACGTCAGCTTCTCCACCTTAACCTGCCTGGAAGTCATGGCGGGTGGGGTATCGAAGGGACATGCGCTGGAGGCGGTGGCGAAAATGCTTGGCTACAGTCTTTCCGATTGCATCGCCTTCGGCGACGGCATGAACGACGCCGAGATGCTGTCGATGGCCGGCAAGGGTTGCATCATGGCCAATGCCCATCAGCGGCTGAAGGATCTGCATCCGGAACTGGAAGTAATCGGCAGCAACGCCGACGATGCGGTCCCGCACTACCTGCGTAAGCTATACCTCGACTGAAAAAGATTGACGACTGACTAATTAGTGTTCAGTCGTCAACTTAACTCTTCGCTACAATGCCTGTTCTTTATCCAACGAGACGATCATTGTGGCGCTGTTAATTATCACCACTATCCTGTGGGCCTTTTCTTTTAGCCTGATTGGCGAATACCTGGCCGGTAGCGTCGACAGCTATTTTTCGGTGCTGATGCGTGTGGGCCTGGCGGCGCTGGTGTTCCTGCCTTTCCTGCGCACGCGCGGCCAGTCTCCGCGCACGATCGTGCTCTATATGCTGGTGGGCGCGATGCAGCTTGGCATCATGTATCTGCTGGCTTTCCGCGCCTATCTCTATCTGACGGTCTCGGAATTTCTGCTGTTTACCGTATTTACCCCGCTGTATATCACGCTGATCTACGACCTGCTCAGCGGACGTAAGCTGCGCTGGGGCTATCTGCTGAGCGCCGCGCTGGCGGTGCTGGGGGCGGCGATTATCCGCTATGACAAAGTCAGCGATCATTTCTGGACCGGGCTGTTACTGGTACAGCTGTCAAATCTTTGCTTCGCCATCGGTATGGTGGGGTATAAGCGTCTGATGGAGGTGCGTCCGATGCCGCAGCACAATGCCTTTGCCTGGTTCTATGTCGGGGCCTTTATCGTGGCGGTGGCGGCGTGGTTTATGCTGGGCAACCCCCAGAAGCTGCCGACCACCACGCTGCAGTGGAGCGTGCTGGTGTGGCTCGGCGTGGTGGCTTCAGGGCTGGGCTACTTTATGTGGAACTATGGCGCCACGCAGGTAGATGCCGGCACGCTGGGGATCATGAATAACGTCCATGTCCCCGCCGGGCTACTGGTTAACCTTGCCATCTGGCAGGAGCAGCCGCACTGGCCGAGCTTTATTAGCGGAGCGTTGGTGATCCTGGCCTCGCTGTGGGTACATCGCCGCTGGGTCGCTCCGCACTCCGGACAAACGGCAGATGATCGCAGGCGTGGTTCCGCGCAGAGCGAATAAACGCTTCAGTAACCGGTTGACGCTGTTCGCCATCGCGGACGGCCGCGTACAGCCGGCTCCATAATCCCTCACCCAGGGTTTTGGTGACCACCAGACCCTGGCGTTCAAAGCTTTCCACCACCCAGTGCGGCAGCGCAGCGATGCCCATCCTTGCGGCCACCATCTGGATCAATAACAGCGTGTTATCGACACTTTTCAGCTGGGGACTGATGCCGGCCGGCTGCAGGAAGTGGCGCCAGATATCGAGGCGCCCGCGCTGCACGGGATAAATCAGCAGCGTTTCCGCGGCCAGGTCCTCTGGCGTAATCAGGGTCTTCATGGCTAGCGGGTGCTCGGGCGCCAGCACCAGACGCACCTCATAATCAAACATCGGCGAGTAGTGCAGACCGCTGCGCGGCAGGATATCGGAGGTCATCACCAGATCCAGTTCGCCCTGCTGCAGCGCAGGCTGCGGGTCGAAGGTCACTCCGGAATGGAAGTCGACCTCCACGTGCGGCCAGCGGGCGCGGAAATTCTCCAGCGCCGGCGTCAGCCACTGAATGCAGCTGTGACATTCGATAGCCAGGCGCAGCCGGGTCTGCTGCGGTTCGTTACAGTCCTGCAGGGCGCGAGCGATCTGCGGCAGCACCTGATTGGCCAACTGCAGAAGAATTTCCCCTTGCGGCGTGAAACGTAGTGGCTGGCTTTTACGCACAAACAAACGGAAGCCAAGGCGCTGTTCCAGATCGCTGAACTGGTGAGACAAGGCGGACTGGGTCTGGTGCAGGGCCGCTGCCGCGCCCGCCAGTGAACCGCTGTTCCGCAACGCTTGCAGCGTTTTCAGATGTTTAATTTCGATCATGAAAGTCCTTCACTTCGCCATGAGCAATTTGCGCTTGAGGAATATACAGTAACTGCCAATTATGGATGTGTAAACATCTGGATGGCTAAAATCCTTCGTCTTTTGAATTTATGGTGCGTTGGCTGCGTTCGCTCACCCCAGTCACTTACTTCAGTAAGCTCCTGGGGATGAGCAAACTTGCCGCCTTCCCTAAATACAAAATCCTTTGGATTAATAATTAATTAGAGGAAGAACACATGACAATTATTAACCACACCCTCGGTTTTCCTCGCGTTGGCCTGCGCCGCGAGCTGAAAAAAGCGCAAGAGAGCTACTGGGCGGGCAACGCCACTCGCGAGGAGCTGCTGGCGGTAGGCCGTGAGCTGCGCGCCCGGCACTGGGAGCAGCAGAAACAGGCGGGCGTTGATCTGCTGCCGGTGGGGGATTTCGCCTGGTACGACCATGTTCTGACTACCAGCCTGCTGCTGGGCAACGTGCCGGCTCGTCATCAGAACAAAGACGGATCCATCGATATCGACACCCTGTTCCGCATTGGCCGCGGCCGCGCGCCGACTGGCGAACCGGCCGCCGCTGCGGAAATGACCAAATGGTTTAACACCAACTATCACTACATGGTGCCGGAGTTCGTGAAGGGCCAGCAGTTCAAACTGACCTGGACCCAACTGCTGGATGAAGTAGACGAAGCGCTGGCGCTGGGCCACAAGATCAAGCCCGTGCTGCTGGGGCCGGTAACGTACCTGTGGCTGGGCAAAGTGAAAGGTGAACCGTTTGACCGTCTGAGCCTGCTGAATGACATCCTGCCGGTTTACCAGCAGGTGCTGGCCGAACTGGCGAAGCGTGGCATCGAGTGGGTGCAGATTGATGAACCGGCGCTGGTGCTGGAGCTGCCGCCAGCGTGGCTGGAGGCCTTTAAACCGGCTTATGACGCCCTGCAGGGCCAGGTGAAGCTGCTGCTGACCACCTATTTTGAAGGCATTAGCGACAATCTCACGACCATTGCTGCGCTACCGGTCCAGGGGCTGCACGTCGATCTGGTGCACGGCAAAGATGATATCGCCGAACTGCATAACCGCCTGCCGGCCGACTGGCTGCTGTCCGCGGGTCTGATCAATGGGCGCAACGTCTGGCGCGCCGATCTCACCGAAAAGTATGCGCAAATTAAAGACCTCGTCGGTAAACGCGACCTCTGGGTCGCGTCATCCTGCTCTCTGCTGCATAGCCCGATCGATCTGAGCGTGGAGACGCGCCTTGATGCGGAAGTGAAGAGCTGGTTTGCTTTCGCGCTGCAGAAATGCGGCGAGCTGGCGCTGCTGCGCGATGCGCTGAACAGCGGCGATACGGCGGCGATTACCGAGTGGAGCGCGCCAATCCAGGCCCGTCGCCATTCGACCCGGGTGCACAACGCGGAAGTGGAAAAACGGCTGGCGGCGATCACTGCCCAGGACAGCCAGCGCGCCAGCCCTTATGAAGTTCGCGCTCAGGCACAGCGTCAACGCTTTAACCTGCCGGCATGGCCGACCACCACCATCGGGTCATTCCCGCAGACGACCGAGATCCGCGGCCTGCGCCTGGACTTCAAAAAGGGCAACCTGGATGCCAGTCATTATCGTACCGGGATTGCGGAACATATTAAGCAGGCGATCGTCGAGCAGGAGCGGTTAGGTTTAGACGTACTGGTGCACGGGGAAGCCGAGCGTAACGATATGGTGGAGTATTTCGGCGAACACCTGGACGGTTTCATCTTCACGCAAAACGGCTGGGTGCAGAGCTATGGTTCCCGCTGCGTGAAGCCGCCTGTGGTGATCGGCGACGTCAGCCGTCCGCAAGCGATCACCGTCGACTGGGCGAAGTACGCGCAGTCGCTGACCGACAAACCGGTGAAAGGGATGCTCACTGGACCGGTGACCATTCTGTGCTGGTCCTTCCCGCGGGAAGATGTCAGCCGTGAAACCATCGCGAAACAGATTGCGCTGGCGCTGCGTGATGAAGTGGCGGATCTGGAGGCGGCGGGGATCGGCATCATCCAGATTGATGAGCCGGCGTTGCGCGAAGGGTTACCGCTGAAGCGCAGCGACTGGGATGCCTATCTGCAGTGGGGTGTGGAAGCCTTCCGCCTTAATGCTGCGGTCGCCAAAGACGACACTCAGATCCACACCCACATGTGCTATTGCGAGTTCAACGACATCATGGACTCCATTGCCGCGCTGGATGCCGACGTGATCACCATTGAAACCTCGCGTTCCGATATGGAACTGCTGGAGTCGTTCGAAGCGTTTGAGTACCCCAATGAAATCGGGCCGGGGGTATATGATATTCACTCGCCGAACGTGCCGAGCGTGGAGTGGATCGAAGCGTTGCTGGCAAAAGCCGCGCAGCGTATCCCGGCGGAGCGGCTGTGGGTTAACCCGGACTGTGGCCTGAAAACTCGCGGCTGGCCGGAAACCCGCGCCGCGCTGGCGAATATGGTGCAAGCGGCACAGAATCTGCGCGAATCCGCCTGATAGTCAGGCGAAAAATAATAAGGAGGCATTTGCCTCCTTTTTTTGCATCGGGTGATTATCCTTTTTTACCGCCATACTGGGCAAACCACGCGAGCATTCGCTGCCAGCCGTCTTTGGCTGACTCTTCATGGTAGCTGGCGCGATAGTCGGCGTTAAAGGCATGATCGGCTTCGGGATAGACCACGATTTCCGCTGTGGCATTCGCCGCCCGCAGCGCCTGACGCATGGTCTCGATGGTGTCCTGTGGAATACTGGCGTCTCTAGCGCCGTACAGACCAAGTACCGGGGCGTTGAGATCGACAGCGATATCTACCGGATGCTTCGGTGAATTCAGCGATTTTTCTCCCACCAGCTTGCCGTACCAGGCCACGCCTGCCTTCAGCTGCGGGTTATGCGCGGCATACAGCCAGGTAATGCGTCCGCCCCAGCAGAAGCCGGTGATTAGCAGACGATGGGCATCGCCGCCGTGGCGCGCCGCCCAGCTGGCGACATGGTCGAGATCCGCCAGCACCTGCGCGTCCGGCACCTTGGTAACCAGCTCTTTGAACAGGGTCGGGATATCGTGGTACTCATTCGGATCGCCCTGACGGAAGTACAATTCAGGCGCAATAGCCAGATAGCCTTCCTGCGCCAGGCGGCGACAAAGATCGCGAATATGTTCATGCACGCCGAAAATTTCCTGTACCACGATAACGATCGGCAGCGGACCGTCGGCATTTTTCGGGCGGGCGTGGTAGGCCGGCATGTTTTCACCTTGGGAGGGAATAGACGTCTCTCCGGCGATAATATGCTCTTCCGGCGTATGAACGGCGGTGGCGGCGTGTGGTGAAGCAGCAGGTGCGAATCCAGGTTGTTTGGTGGTGGTCATGGTATTCTCCGTACCCTTATTTATTAGCGCATCAGTAACTATAGACCCTTTGCCTTTAGTGCGGGCGGTAATAAAGCACAGTGCCTGAAAGCGGCTATCTTTTGTTCTGTGACGATGAATATAACTTGTTAATGTGATGTGTATCACTATTTACTGAAAAACAACTGCAATCATTATTGGTCTTGGTGACTATCATCACAAAAAGATGCCAGGGGCTTCGGTACAGTACCGTTTTGCTTCTGCTGATAATTCGACCCACAGAGGAGTTTTTTATGTCCAAGTCTGATGTTTTTCATCTCGGCCTCACCAAGAACGATTTACAAGGGGCTACGCTGGCTATCGTCCCTGGCGATCCGGAGCGTGTGGAAAAGATCGCCGCGCTGATGGATAAGCCGGTTAAGCTGGCATCCCACCGCGAATTTACCTCCTGGCGCGCGGAGCTGGACGGCAAACCGGTGATCGTCTGTTCTACCGGCATCGGCGGCCCGTCGACTTCTATCGCCGTGGAAGAGCTGGCGCAGCTGGGCGTGCGTACCTTCCTGCGTATCGGCACCACCGGCGCGATTCAACCGCACATTAACGTTGGCGATGTGCTGGTCACGACCGCTTCCGTTCGCCTGGACGGCGCCAGCCTGCACTTTGCGCCGATGGAGTTCCCGGCCGTCGCAGACTTCGCCTGCACCACCGCGCTGGTGGAAGCGGCGAAATCTATTGGTGCCACCACCCATATCGGCGTGACCGCCTCTTCGGATACCTTCTACCCAGGCCAGGAGCGTTACGACACCTTCTCCGGCCGCGTGGTGAGCCGCTTCAAGGGCTCAATGGAAGAGTGGCAGGCAATGGGCGTGATGAACTATGAAATGGAATCCGCCACGCTGCTGACCATGTGCGCGAGCCAGGGCCTGCGTGCCGGGATGGTAGCTGGGGTTATCGTTAACCGTACCCAGCAAGAGATCCCTAACGCCGAAACCATGAAGCAAACCGAAAGCCACGCGGTCAAAATCGTCGTGGAAGCGGCGCGCCGTCTGCTGTAATTCAACACCTTCTCTTTCAGGCCGGATCCTCCGGCCTTTCTTTTTTGCGTCGCTCCTCGCAGGAAATTCCTTTTAAACTGGACGTTTGTACAGCACAATTCTATTTTGTGCCATCAGGTTATCGCAGGGGGCGTCGTGGATCTCTCAATCATTATCAGCGCGGTTATCGCACTGGCTGCCGGGTTAATGGTCGGCTGGCTGGCAACCAAAGCGCGCGCCGACCAAATCCGGGCCGATCTGATCGAGGAGCGGCGAGAGCTGGATATTGAGCTGAGCGCCGCCCGTCAGCAGCTGGTGCAGGAGGCCCACTGGCGTGAGGAGTGCGAGCTGCTGAACAATGAGCTGCGCAGTCTGCGGGATATCAATACCTCGCTGGAGGCTGATCTGCGTGAAGTCACCACCCGGCTCGAATCCACCCAACTGCATGCGGAAGATAAGATCCGTCAGATGGTTAACAGCGAGCAGCGCCTGAGCGAGCAGTTTGAAAACCTCGCCAACCGCATTTTCGAACACAGCAACCGGCGCGTCGATGAGCAAAATCGCCAGAGCCTGCATGGCCTGCTGACCCCGCTGCGCGAACAGCTCGATGGGTTCCGTCGCCAGGTGCAGGAGAGCTTTGGCCAGGAGGCGCGGGAAAGGCACACCCTGGCGCATGAGATCCGCAATCTGCAGCAGCTGAACGCGCAGATGGCGCAGGAGGCGCTGAACCTGACCAAAGCGCTGAAGGGTGATAACAAAACCCAGGGCAACTGGGGGGAAGTCGTTTTAACCCGCGTGCTGGAGGCCTCCGGCCTGCGCGAAGGCTATGAGTACCAGACTCAGGTTAGCATCGAGACCGACAACCGCTCGCGGATGCAGCCGGACGTTATCGTGCGCCTGCCGCAGGGCAAAGACGTCGTTATCGATGCCAAAATGACCCTGGTCGCCTATGAACGCTATTTCAACGCCGAAGACGACTACACCCGCGAAGTCGCGCTGCAGGAACATCTTGCCTCGGTGCGAAACCATATTCGCCTGTTGGGACGCAAGGATTATCAACAGCTGCCGGGCCTGCGATCTCTTGACTACGTGCTGATGTTTATTCCCGTCGAGCCGGCTTTCCTGCTGGCCATCGACCGTCAGCCCGAACTCATCAGCGAGGCGTTGCAAAATAATATCATGCTGGTCAGCCCGACGACGCTGCTGGTAGCCCTGCGTACTATCGCCAATCTGTGGCGCTATGAGCATCAGAGCCGCAACGCGCAGAAGATCGCCGAGCGGGCGGGGCGCCTTTACGACAAAATGCGCTTGTTTGTGGATGATATGTCCGCCATCGGCCAGAGTCTGGATAAGGCGCAAGAGAACTATCGCCAGGCGATGAAAAAGCTCGCTTCCGGGCGCGGGAATCTGCTGGCCCAGGCGGAGGCCTTTCGCGGCCTGGGGGTGGAGGTGAAGCGCGGGATAAATCCTGATTTAGTCGAACAAGCCACTGCCCAGGACGATGAATATCGTCTCGAAGAGGAGGATAACCTCCCGGAAAATGACGCATTTTCACCCGACTCTGCCGAGGCGTTGCATAATCGGGAGGCGGCTCCGCCACGCTGAAACGTATGGGAAATGCGCTGAATCTGATACACTCAGTGAACATTTTCTTGAAAAGCAAGCAGGCATAGAGATGGTTGAGGATTCACAAGAAACGACGCACTTTGGCTTTCAGACGGTCGCTAAAGAGCAGAAACAGGACATGGTGGCGCATGTATTCCATTCTGTCGCGGCAAAGTATGATGTGATGAACGACTTGATGTCGTTCGGTATCCATCGTTTGTGGAAGCGTTTCACCATCGACTGCAGCGGCGTACGTCGCGGGCAGACCGTGCTGGATCTGGCGGGGGGGACCGGCGATTTGACGGCCAAGTTCTCCCGTCTGGTAGGGGAAACCGGTCGCGTCATGCTTGCTGATATCAATGATTCCATGCTCAAAATGGGCCGCGAAAAGCTGCGCAATATCGGCATCGTGGGTAACGTTGAGTATGTTCAGGCCAACGCGGAAGCCCTGCCGTTTGCTGATAACACCTTCGACTGCATCACCATCTCTTTCGGTCTGCGTAACGTGACCGATAAAGAAAAAGCGCTGCGTTCGATGTACCGCGTGCTGAAGCCGGGCGGACGTCTGCTGGTGCTGGAGTTTTCTAAACCGATTATCGAACCGCTCAGCAAAGCCTACGACGCTTACTCCTTCCATATCCTGCCGAAGGTGGGGGAACTGGTGGCAAAAGACGGCGACAGCTATCGCTATCTGGCAGAATCTATCCGTATGCACCCGGATCAGGAAACCCTGAAAGGGATGATGCAGGATGCCGGTTTTGAAAGTGTCGACTATCACAACCTGACGGCGGGTATCGTTGCCTTGCATCGCGGTTACAAGTTCTGACAGGAGGGACGCTATGCCTTTCACACCCCTGGTGACCGCTGGCATTGAAACGGCGCTGAATACTTTTCTCTGGCGCGACAAGGCGCTAAAACCAGCCCGTCAGCGCCTGCTGGGTAAGGTATTGCGAGTTCAACTGCAGGACTTTTCCACCCCGATCGTACTGGCGTTCAGCGAACGCCAGATAGATGTCCTGAGTGCCTGGGAGGGTGAGGCCGACTGCACTGTGATTACCCGGCTCAGCGTGCTGCCCAAACTGCGTAATCGTCAGCAGCTCACGGCGCTTATTCGTAGCGGCGATCTGGAAGTGCAGGGCGATCTGCAAGTGGTGCAGAACATGGTCTCCCTGTGCGATCTGGCGGAGTTCGATCCCGCTGAATTGCTGGCGCCTTATACCGGCGATATCGTGGCTGAAGGTGTCGGCAAAGCCCTCCGCGGCGGCGCTCAGTTTCTACTGAAGGGTGCGCAGCGCCAGCAGCGCTATGTCGCGGAAGCGATCACTGAAGAGTGGCGACTGGCGCCTGGGCCGCTGGAGCTGGCATGGTTTGCGGAAGAAACGACGGCTATTGAACGCGCGCTGGCCGCACTGGAAAAACGGCTGGAAACGCTGGAGGGCAAATGACGCCAGGAGAATTACGGCGCCTGTATTTCATCATCCACACCTTTTTGAGCTACGGGCTCGATGAGCTCATCCCCAAAATTCGTCTCACGCTGCCGCTGCGTATCTGGCGGCGGATGCTGTTCTGGATGCCAAATCGTCATCAAGACCAACCTCTTGGCACCCGTCTCCGCCTGGCGCTTCAGGAGCTGGGGCCGGTGTGGATTAAATTTGGCCAGATGCTTTCCACGCGGCGGGATCTCTTCCCGCCGCAAATCGCCGATCAGCTGGCGCTGTTGCAGGACCGCGTGGCTCCCTTTGAAGGAAAGCTCGCGCAGCAGCAGATAGAGAAAGCGATGGGTGGCCTGCCGGTGGAAGCTTGGTTTGATGATTTCTCCGTAGAGCCGTTAGCCTCGGCGTCCATCGCCCAGGTGCATACCGCGCGTCTGAAAGAGAATGGCAAAGAGGTGGTTATCAAGGTTATCCGCCCGGATATTTTGCCGATCATTAAAGCGGACATGAAGCTCATCTACCGCCTGGCGCGCTGGGTGCCTCGTCTGCTGCCTGACGGCCGTCGTCTGCGCCCGCAGGAGGTGGTCCGCGAGTATGAAAAAACGCTGCTGGACGAGCTGAACCTGTTGCGGGAATCCGCCAACGCCATTCAGCTACGGCGTAATTTCGAAGACAGCCCGATGCTGTATGTGCCGGAGGTTTACCCCGATTACTGCAGCGAAAGCATGATGGTGATGGAGCGCATCTACGGTATCCCGGTGTCCGACGTGGAGGCGCTGGAGGCCCAGGGGACCAATATGCAACTGCTGGCGGAGCGGGGCGTGCAGGTCTTCTTTACCCAGGTGTTCCGCGACAGCTTTTTCCATGCCGATATGCACCCTGGCAACATATTCGTTAGCTACGAGCACCCGGAAGATCCGCAGTATATCGGCATCGACTGCGGTATTGTCGGCTCGCTGAACAAAGAAGATAAGCGCTATCTGGCGGAAAACTTTATCGCCTTCTTCAACCGCGATTATCGTAAGGTGGCCGAGCTGCACGTGGACTCCGGTTGGGTACCGCCCGATACCAACGTCGAAGAGTTTGAGTTCGCGATCCGCACGGTTTGCGAGCCGATCTTTGAGAAGCCGCTGGCGGAGATCTCCTTCGGTCACGTGCTGCTTAACCTGTTCAACACTGCGCGGCGCTTCAATATGGAAGTCCAGCCGCAGCTCGTTTTGCTGCAGAAGACATTACTTTACGTAGAAGGGGTAGGCCGGCAGCTCTATCCTCAGTTAGACTTGTGGAAAACGGCGAAGCCTTTCCTCGAGTCGTGGATCAAAGATCAGGTCGGCATTCCGGCGCTGGTGCGCGCGTTTAAAGACAAAGCGCCGTTCTGGATCGAAAGAATGCCCGAAATACCTGAGCTGGTGTATCAGAGCCTGCAGCAGAGCAAACAGCTGCAGACCAGCGTCGATACCATCGTGCGGGATATGCATGTGCGTCATGTCCGCCAGGGGCAGTCCCGTTATCTGTTTGGTATAGGCGCGGTTTTATTGCTCAGTGGTACGCTGCTCTTTATCCATCGCCCTGAGTGGGGAATGATGCCCGGCTGGCTGATGGCCGGCGGTATCGTCACCTGGCTGATTGGCTGGCGGAAAACCCACTGATCGGTTCGCCTCTTCATGACGCAGGCTAATTTGCGCAAAATCATGCCAGTCGCCTGACGAAGAGGCGGCTTGCAGGATGGCGTGTATAATGCGTCCACACAAATCATCATCTGTCATAGGGGAACGTGTATGGGTGGTATCAGTATTTGGCAGTTATTAATTGTTGTCGTCATCGTAGTTCTGCTTTTTGGGACGAAGAAGCTGAGCTCACTGGGGTCAGACTTAGGGGCATCGATCAAAGGCTTTAAAAAAGCCATGAGTGATGATGATAAACCCGAAAAGTCGGCACCAGACGCAGATTTCACGGCGAAAACCATCGCCGATAAACAGGATGATGCAAAAAAAGACGAGACAAAACGCCACGACAAAGAGCAGGTGTAACTCGTGTTCGATATTGGTTTTAGTGAACTACTGCTGGTGTTTGTTATTGGCCTCATTGTTCTGGGGCCACAGCGGCTCCCCGTAGCGGTTAAAACGGTAGTTGGCTGGATCCGTACGCTACGGTCGCTGGCGACCACGGTACAAAATGAGCTGGCCCAGGAGCTAAAACTGCAGGAGTTCCAGGAGAGCCTCAAAAAGGTGGAAAAGGCCAGCCTGAACAACCTGACGCCGGAGCTGAAAGCCTCCATGGATGAACTGCGCGAGGCCGCAGAGTCGATGAAGCGTTCCTATAGCGCCCACGATCCTGAAAAGGCCAGCGACGAAGCCAATACCATCCATAATCCGGTGGTGAAAGGCAGCGAAGCGCAACGGCAGGACGTCACGCCGGCGACGGCAGAGCATCAGGCTAGCGCTCCGGCTCATGCGCCGGAGCCAGTTGTCGATGAGCAACCCGCTTCACCGGCTGACCTTCCGGCAGAGAAAACCCCCGCGACTGCGGCAGCTCCGCATTCTTCCCCCGCATCGAGTGATAAACCGTAAACATGGGCGTAGACGATACTCAACCGTTAATTTCGCATCTGATTGAGCTGCGCAAGCGTCTGCTCAACAGCATCATTGCTATCCTGGTGATCTTCCTGGCGCTGGTCTATTTCGCCAATGATATCTATCAGCTGGTCTCGGCTCCGCTTATCAGCAAGATGCCGGTGGGCGCGACGATGATCGCCACTGATGTCGCTTCACCTTTCTTTACGCCGATAAAGCTGACCTTCATGGTGTCGGTGATCCTGTCAGTGCCGATTATTCTTTATCAGGTATGGGCCTTCGTCGCGCCGGCGCTGTATAAGCACGAGCGCCGGCTGGTGGTGCCCTTACTGGTCTCCAGTACGCTGCTGTTCTATATCGGCATGGCTTTCGCTTATTTTGTCGTGTTTCCGCTGGCGTTCGGCTTCCTGACCCATGCTGCTCCGGAGGGGGTGCTGGTCTCGACCGATATCCGCAGCTATCTCGACTTCGTGATGGCGCTGTTTATGGCGTTCGGGGTCTCTTTTGAGGTACCGGTCGCCATTGTGCTGCTCTGCTGGATGGGCGTTACCACGCCGGAAGAACTGCGCAAAAAACGGCCGTATGTGCTGGTGGGCGCCTTCGTGGTGGGCATGCTGCTGACGCCGCCGGACGTATTCTCGCAGACGCTGCTGGCCATTCCGATGTACTGTCTGTTTGAAGTAGGCGTGTTCTTCGCCCGCTTCTACACCGGGAAGCGCCAGACGCGTGATGACGATGCCGCGGCCGAAGCTGAAGCCGCAGAGCACAGAGAAGAGTAATACCGCCAACCGCCCGTCAGGGCGGTTGTCATATGGGAGCGATCATGTTTGATATCGGCGTTAATCTGACCAGTTCGCAGTTTTCCCGCGACCGTGATGAGGTGGTGGCCCGCGCCCAGGCGGCGGGGGTTCACGGCATGCTGCTGACCGGCACAAATTTGCCGGAGAGCCAGCAGGCGCAGAAACTGGCGAGCCATTATTCCGGCTGCTGGTCCACGGCGGGGGTTCATCCCCATGACGGCAGCAGCTGGACGCCAGCGGTCGCCGAGGCGATTTATACCCTCGCCCGCGAGCCGCAGGTGGTGGCGATAGGTGAGTGCGGTCTGGATTTCAACCGTAATTTCTCCACGCCGCAGGAGCAGGAGGCAGCGTTCAGCGCCCAGCTGGCGCTGGCCGCTGAGCTGTCGATGCCGGTGTTTTTACACTGCCGCGACGCCCACGACCGGTTTCTGGCGCTGCTTAAACCCTGGCTTGAGAAGATCCCGGGCGCGGTGCTGCACTGCTTTACCGGCAGCCGCAGCGAGGTGCAGGAATGTCTGAATCTGGGCCTGTTTATCGGTATTACCGGTTGGGTATGCGATGAGCGGCGGGGACTGGAGCTGCGCGAGCTGCTGCCGGCGATCCCGGCGGAACGTCTGCTGCTGGAGACTGATGCGCCTTATCTGTTGCCGCGCGACCTCAAGCCGAAACCGGCCTCGCGGCGTAACGAGCCCGCGTATTTGCCGCATATCCTGGCAAGCGTCGCGACCTGGCGGGGCGAAGAGGCGCAATGGCTGGAGGCGCAAACGGACGCAAACGTCAGGACGCTGTTTGGCATCGACGTTAACGACGTTTAGATTTTCTGGAAGTCGGTATTTTTAACGCTCTGCAGGACTTGCTTATTCAGCAGGTTTAACAGCAACATAGAACGTGCTTCACCGTCCGGCTCGGTGAAGATAGCCTGTAAGCCTTCGAACGCGCCGTCGGTGATTAGCACGCTATCGCCCTCATGCGGCGTCTCCGGGTCGGTGATGCCTTCTGGTTTGTAGATAGAGAGCTGATGAATCACCGCCGAGGGAACGACAGCGGGCAAGGCGCCAAAGCGCACGAAGTTGTTAACCCCGCGGGTGGCGCTGATGGTGGTGGTATGAATCACCTCTGGATCGAACTCAATAAACAGGTAGTTCGGGAACAGCGGTTCGCTGACCATGGTGCGTTTACCGCGAATGATTTTTTCCAGCGCAATCGTCGGCATCAGGCAGTTAACTGACTGACGTTCAAGATGTTCCTGGGCTCGTTGTAGCTGCCCACGTTTGCAATACAGTAAGTACCAGGCTTGCATAATGACTCATTCCACTTCTAATAACGGCAAGCATAACAAATGGCTGGTGTAATCGCGAAAGCCATTATAATTGAAATCCAAATTTCAGCGTTCTTTCACGCTAATTTAACAAAATTACAGCATCGCGCCGTCGAACACCGTATAATTAGCCGCCTGTAGAGAGGTCTATAACACTTTCATGAAATACCACGATCTTCGCGACTTTCTGACACTCCTGGAACAACAGGGCGAACTAAAACGTATCACTCTGCCGGTCGATCCTCACCTGGAAATCACCGAAATTGCCGACCGGACCCTTCGCGCCGGTGGCCCGGCGCTGCTGTTTGAAAATCCGAAAGGCTATACCATGCCGGTGCTGTGCAACCTGTTCGGTACGCCGCGTCGCGTGGCTTTGGGGATGGGGCAGGAAGAGGTCAGTTCGCTGCGCGAGGTGGGTAAGCTGTTAGCTTTTCTGAAAGAGCCGGAACCGCCAAAAGGCTTCCGCGATCTGTTTGATAAGCTGCCGCAGTTCAAGCAAGTGCTGAATATGCCGACCAAACGCCTGCGCGGCGCGCCCTGCCAGCAAAAAATCCTCCAGGGCGATGACGTCGATCTCAACAAAATCCCGATTATGACCTGCTGGCCGGAAGATGCCGCGCCGCTGATCACCTGGGGGCTGACGGTAACCCGTGGTCCACACAAAGAGCGGCAAAATCTGGGTATTTATCGCCAGCAGCTGATCGGCAAAAATAAACTCATCATGCGCTGGCTTTCCCACCGCGGCGGCGCGCTCGATTTCCAGGAGTGGTGCGCGGCGCATCCCGGCGAGCGCTTCCCGGTTTCCGTGGCGCTTGGCGCCGATCCGGCGACCATTCTTGGCGCGGTGACGCCGGTGCCCGATACGCTGTCGGAATATGCTTTCGCAGGCTTGCTGCGCGGCACCAAGACCGAAGTGGTGAAGTGCGTTTCCAATGACCTTGAAGTGCCAGCCAGCGCGGAAATTGTGCTCGAAGGTTACATTGAGGCCGGTGAGATGGCGCCGGAAGGCCCGTATGGCGATCATACTGGCTACTACAATGAAGTGGATAGCTTCCCGGTGTTTACGGTAACCCACATTACCCAGCGCGAAGACGCGATTTATCATTCGACCTATACCGGTCGTCCGCCGGATGAACCTGCGGTGCTGGGCGTGGCGCTGAACGAAGTCTTTGTGCCCATTCTGCAAAAGCAGTTCCCGGAAATCGTCGACTTCTATCTGCCGCCGGAAGGGTGTTCCTACCGCCTGGCGGTGGTGACGATGAAAAAACAGTATGCGGGTCATGCCAAGCGCGTGATGATGGGCGTCTGGTCGTTCCTGCGCCAGTTCATGTATACCAAATTCGTGATCGTTTGCGATGACGATGTCAACGCACGCGACTGGAACGATGTGATTTGGGCGATCACTACCCGTATGGACCCGGCTCGTGATACGGTACTGGTAGAAAATACGCCAATAGATTATCTGGATTTTGCCTCGCCGGTTTCCGGCCTGGGTTCAAAAATGGGGCTGGATGCCACGAATAAATGGCCTGGCGAAACCCAGCGTGAATGGGGTCGTCCAATCAAAAAAGATCCTCAGGTGACGGCGCGCATCGACGCCATCTGGGATGAACTGGCCATCTTTAAATAACAGTAAGCGGGGCTAACGCCGCTGTTTTGCTCTATAGACCCGACAGAGGGGACGCATGACAACCTTAAGCTGTAAAGTGACCTCAGTGGAGGCGATTACCGATACCGTGTATCGCGTTCGATTAGTACCGGAAGCGGCATTTTCTTTCCGCGCTGGCCAGTATCTGATGGTGGTAATGGACGAGCGCGACAAGCGTCCGTTCTCTATGGCTTCCACGCCGTCGGAACACGAGTTTATCGAGCTACATATCGGTGCTTCTGAACTCAATCTGTATGCGATGGCGGTCATGGATCGCATTCTGAAAGAGCGTGAAATTGAGGTTGATATTCCGCATGGCGAAGCGTGGCTGCGCGATGACGAAGATCGTCCGCTGATTCTGATCGCCGGCGGCACCGGTTTCTCTTATGTGCGTTCTATTCTGTTAACCGCGCTGGCGCGTAACCCGGATCGCGATATCGCCATTTATTGGGGCGGCCGCGAGGCTAAGCATCTGTACGATCTGGCCGAGCTGGAAGCGTTAAGCATCAAGCATCCGAATCTGCGCATCGAGCCGGTGGTCGAGCAACCGGAAGAAGGGTGGCGTGGTCGCTCCGGTACGGTACTCACCGCCGTGCTGCAGGATTACGGTACGCTGGCCGAGCATGATATTTACATTGCCGGTCGTTTTGAGATGGCCAAGATTGCCCGCGACCTGTTCTGCAACGAACGCGGCGCGCGCGAAGATCGCCTGTTTGGCGATGCGTTTGCCTTTATCTGAAAATAAAAAAACCCGCCCCTGACAGGCGGGAAGAACGGCAACTAAACCTGCTCTCTTCGCCATTGCTGCCTGTTTCTGGTCGCAATGGCGTTGAGATAACCCTTCGATTAAATCCGCTCAAACACAGTGGCAATACCCTGACCTAAACCGATACACATGGTCGCCAGACCGAACTGCGCGTCTTTGCGTTCCATCTGATTGATCAACGTGGTGCTAATGCGCGCCCCGGAGCAGCCCAGCGGATGTCCGAGCGCGATCGCGCCGCCGTTGAGGTTGATCTTCTCGTCAATCTGCTCCATTAACCCCAGATCTTTAATACACGGTAGGATCTGCGCGGCAAACGCTTCATTCATTTCAAAGACGTCAATATCGCTGGTGGATAAGCCCGCTTTTTTCAGCGCCAGCTTTGAGGCCGGAACCGGGCCATAACCCATAATGGACGGGTCGCAGCCGACCACCGCCATCGAACGGACGCGGGCGCGTGGCTTCAGCCCCAGCTCGCGGGCGCGGCTTTCGCTCATCAGCAGCATCGCCGCCGCGCCGTCGGAAAGGGCGGAAGAGGTACCCGCCGTTACCGTACCGGTCACCGGGTCAAATGCCGGTCTCAGCGCCGCCAGCGCTTCGACGGTGGTTTCCGGGCGGATCACTTCGTCATAGTTAAAAGACTTCAGTACGCCATCGGCATCGTGGCCGCCGGTGGGAATAATCTCCGCTTTGAAGGCGCCTGATTGCGTCGCCGCCCAGGCGCGAGCGTGAGAGCGTGCGGCGAACTGATCCTGCATTTCGCGGCTAATGCCGTGCAGACGCGCCAGCATTTCCGCGGTCAGCCCCATCATGCCAGCGGCTTTCGCCACATTACGGCTGAGGCCCGGATGGAAATCGACACCGTGGCTCATTGGCACATGGCCCATGTGCTCAACGCCGCCAATCAGGCAGACGCTGGCATCGCCGGTCATGATCATACGGGCCGCATCGTGCAGCGCCTGCATGGAGGAACCGCACAGACGGTTAACCGTCGTCGCCGGTACCGAGTGCGGGATTTCTGCCAGCAGCGCGGCGTTACGCGCAATGTTGAAACCCTGCTCCAGCGTTTGTTGCACGCAGCCCCAGTAAATATCGTCAATCGCGCTCGCCTCAAGCGACGGGTTGCGCGAAAGCAGGCTACGCATCAGGTGCGCAGAGAGATCTTCCGCACGCACGTTGCGAAAGGCGCCGCCCTTTGAACGGCCCATCGGGGTGCGAATTGCATCGACAATGACAACCTGTTCCATTGTGACTCCTTAAGCCGTTTTCAGAGCGCCAACCGGACGGGCTGGCTCTACCTGGGGATAATACGCTTCGTTATGGCGCGCTTTGTCACGCAGACCGGCTGGCACGTCATACAGCGGGCCAAGGTGCTGGTATTGCTGTGCCATATCGAGATACTTCGCGCTGCCAATGGTGTCCAGCCAGCGGAATGCGCCGCCGTGGAACGGAGGGAAGCCCAGGCCGTATACCAGCGCCATATCCGCTTCCGCCGGGCTGGCGATAATGCCTTCTTCCAGGCAGCGGACGACTTCATTAACCATCGGGATCATCATGCGAGCGATAATCTCTTCATCGCTGAAATCGCGCTTCGGCTGGCTGACGTCGGCCAGCAGGCTGTCGACTGCGGCATCTTCTTCTTTCTTCGGCTTGCCTTTACTGTCTTCTTTATAACGCCAGAAGCCGAGGCCGTTCTTCTGGCCGAAACGGCTGGCGTCAAACAGGGCGTCGATTGCGTCGCGATAATCTTTCTGCATCCGCTGCGGGAAGCCCGCCGCCATCACGGCCTGGGCATGGTGGGCGGTATCGATGCCGACCACGTCCAGCAGATAAGCCGGGCCCATTGGCCAGCCAAACTGTTTTTCCATCACTTTGTCGACCTTGCGGAAATCCGCCCCGTCGCGCAGCAGCTGGCTGAAGCCGGCGAAGTAGGGGAACAGCACGCGGTTGACGAAGAAGCCGGGACAATCATTCACCACGATTGGCGTCTTGCCCATTTTGCTGGCCCAGGCCACAACTGTGGCAATGGTCTTATCCGAGGTTTTTTCGCCGCGGATCACTTCAACCAGCGGCATGCGATGCACCGGGTTAAAGAAGTGCATACCGCAGAAGTTTTCCGGGCGCTGCAGCACGCTTGCCAGCTCGCTGATAGGAATCGTTGAGGTGTTAGACGCCAGCACGGTATCCGGGCGCACTTTTGCCTCGGTTTCGGCCAGCACCGCTTTCTTCA
This sequence comes from Klebsiella sp. K-Nf6, assembly GCF_002806655.1. Lineage (NCBI taxonomy): Bacteria > Pseudomonadati > Pseudomonadota > Gammaproteobacteria > Enterobacterales > Enterobacteriaceae > Klebsiella > Klebsiella sp. K-Nf6. The sequence continues at coordinate 78,496 of NZ_PIBN01000023.1, forward strand.
CTTTCGGGTTTTCGACCACCGCTTCAACAACCACGTCCACGCGATCAAAACCGCTGTATTCCAGGGTTGGCTGAATGGTGCTGATCACTCCGGCCAGCTTCAGACCGTCAATTTTTCCGCGTTCCAGTTGCTTGTTCAGCAGTTTCGCCGCTTCGGTCATGCCAAGGGTCAGCGATTTGTCGCTAATGTCTTTCATCACCACCGGCACGCCTTTCCAGGCCGACTGATATGCGATACCGCCGCCCATAATGCCAGCGCCCAGGACAGCAGCATGCTTCGGCGTCTCGACATCTTTGGTCAGCTTTTTCGCTTTCGCTTTGACGTACTGGTCGTTCAGGAAGATACCAACCAGCGCGCGGGCCTCATTGGTATGGGCCAGCGGGACAAAGCTTTTATTTTCCAGCACCAGGGCTTCTTCACGACCAAGACGCGCGGCGGCTTCAATGGTTTTCACCGCGGTGATCGGCGCCGGGTAATGTTTCCCGGCAGTTTGCGCGACCATGCCTTTGGCAATCGTGAAGCTCATGGTAGCTTCAATTTTGCTGAGCTTCAGCGGCTCCAGTTTTGGCTGACGTTTAGCTTTCCAGTCCAGGTCGCCATTAATGGCCTGACGCAGGATCGCCAGCGCGCCATCGCGCAGTTTTTCCGCTGCGACCACGCCATCCACCAGGCCGATTTTCAGCGCTTGATCGGCGCCGACGTCTTTTCCGGCGGCAATAATTTCCAGCGCGCTATCGGCGCCGAGCAGGCGCGGCAGACGCACGGAACCGCCGAAGCCCGGCATAATGCCGAGCTTGGTTTCCGGCAGACCGATACGTAGATCCGGCGTCGCCAGGCGATAATCGGTCGCCAGGACGCATTCACAACCGCCGCCCAGCGCGTAACCATTGACGGCAGAGATAGTCGGGACGGGAAGATCTTCCAGACGATTGAAAACGCTGTTAGCAAAATGCAGCCACTGGCTTAACTGCTCCTCAGGGACCAGGAACAGCGAGAGAAATTCGGTGATATCCGCGCCGACGATAAACGCCGCTTTTTCAGAGCGCAGCAGCAGGCCTTTGAGATCGTTTTGTTTTTCCAGTACGTCCAGCGCGTGACCGAGGCTGGCTACGGTTGCGGTATCAAGTTTGTTGACCGAACCTGGGGCATCGAACACCAGTTCGGCGATGCCATCTTCCAGCCAGTCGAGGTACAGGGTGTCGCCTTTGTAGAGCATGTCAGTCTCCTGAATCCAGCAATATGATCTGGTCATACCAGATGAAACGGAGTGTGGAATTTATGTTAAAGAATTGCAAATTACTCTTTAAATAATTGCTGGTCGGATCACATCCGGCGGAAATCACCCGCACGCAGGGTGATGTGCTAAGATGCGGAGTATCACGATCCCATAAAAGCAAAGGATGAAAGATGGAATCCCTGTCCGCGCTCTATAAAAATCATATTGTTACCCTACAAGAACGTACCCGTGACGTGCTGACCCGTTTTCAAATGGATGCGTTGCTGATTCACTCCGGTGAATTGGTTAACGTCTTCCTTGACGACCATCCGTATCCGTTCAAGGTCAACCCGCAGTTCAAAGCCTGGGTGCCAGTGACCCAGGTGCCTAACTGCTGGCTGCTGGTGGATGGCGTCAACAAACCGAAGCTGTGGTTCTATCTGCCGGTCGATTACTGGCACAACGTCGAGCCGCTGCCGACCTCATTCTGGACCGAAGAGGTTGACGTTATTGCTCTGCCGAAGGCCGATGGCATCGGCAGCCAGCTGCCTGCCGCTCGCGGTAATATCGGCTATATTGGGCCGGTACCGGAGCGTGCGCTGGGGCTGGGTATCGCTGCGGATAAGATCAACCCGAAAGGGGTTATCGATTACCTGCACTACTATCGGGCTTACAAAACGGATTACGAACTGGCCTGCATGCGTGAAGCGCAGAAATCGGCGGTCAATGGCCATCGTGCGGCCTATGAAGCGTTCCAGTCCGGAATGAGCGAATTCGATATCAACCAGGCCTATCTCACCGCCACCGGCCATCGTGATACCGATGTGCCTTACAGCAACATCGTGGCGCTGAACGAGCATGCTTCCGTCCTGCACTACACCAAACTGGATCATCGCGCCCCGGCGGAGATGCGCAGCTTCCTGCTCGACGCCGGTGCAGAATATAACGGCTATGCCGCAGACCTGACGCGAACCTGGGCGGCACACGGCGACAACGACTTTGCCCATCTGATTAAAGACGTTAATGACGAGCAGCTGGCGCTGATTAGCACCATGAAGGCCGGGACCCGTTATGTTGATTACCATATCCAGTTCCATCAGCGCATCGCAAAGCTGCTGCGTAAACATCAGTTAGTCTCCGATATGAGCGAAGAGGCGATGGTGGAGAATGACCTGACCGGGCCGTTTATGCCGCACGGGATTGGCCATCCGCTGGGTCTGCAGGTACATGATGTTGCTGGCTTTATGCAGGATGACACCGGTACGCATCTGGCGGCGCCGTCGAAATATCCGTATCTGCGCTGCACCCGTATTATCGAGCCGCGCATGGTGCTGACCATTGAACCCGGCATCTACTTCATCGAGTCGTTACTGGCACCGTGGCGTGAAGGCCCGTTCAGCAAGCACTTCAACTGGCATAAAATTGACGCCATGAAACCGTTTGGCGGGATCCGTATCGAAGATAACGTGGTGGTCCACGAAAACAGCATTGAAAATATGACGCGCGATCTGAAGCTGGCGTAATGGAAAGCTGGTTAATCCCGGCGGCGCCGGTTACCGTCGTTGAGGAGATTAAAAAAAGCCGTTTTATCACGTTGTTGGCGCATACCGACGGCGTGGCGGCGGCTAAAGCCTTTGTCGAGTCCGTCAGAGCGGATCACCCTGATGCCCGTCACCACTGCGTGGCGTGGGTCGCCGGGCCGCCTGATGATTCGCAACAGCTGGGATTTTCTGACGATGGCGAACCGGCGGGGACGGCGGGCAAACCGATGCTGGCGCAGTTGATGGGGTGCGGTGTAGGTGAGATAACCGCTGTCGTCGTGCGTTACTACGGTGGTATCCTGCTGGGCACCGGCGGCCTGGTCAAAGCCTATGGCGGCGGTGTTCATCAGGCGCTGGCGCAGTTGACAACGCAGCGCAAGACGCCGCTAACGGCATATACTTTGCAATGTGAGTATGGGCAACTGGCTGGCGTCGAATCGCTGCTTGCCCAATTCTCCGGGCGCGTAGTCGAAAGCGAATATCTGGCGTCGGTTCGGCTTCGCGTGGCGCTTCCCCGGGCCGAAGTGGCGGCTTTTTCAGCAAAACTGGCTGATTTTAGTCGCGGTTCATTGCAATTACTGAAGATTGACGAATAATCCCCTCTGTTTTTTTGCCTATCAAAGGAAGCGCCAGAGATGCATTTTCGCGCCATAACCCGAATCGTTGGACTGTTGGTCATCTTATTTTCGGGGACGATGATCGTTCCGGGATTAGTGGCCCTGATATATCGCGATGGCGCGGGGCGGGCCTTCACTCAAACCTTTTTTGTTGCGCTGGCGATTGGCTCCATGCTGTGGTGGCCGAATCGTAAGCAAAAAGGCGAACTGAAATCCCGCGAAGGGTTTCTGATCGTGGTGCTGTTCTGGACTGTGCTGGGGAGCGTGGGGGCCTTGCCCTTTATTTTCGCCGAGCAGCCGAACCTGACGGTGACGGATGCCTTCTTCGAGTCATTTTCCGGCCTGACGACGACCGGGGCGACCACGCTGGTGGGGCTGGACTCGTTACCCCATGCAATCCTCTTTTACCGGCAGATGCTGCAGTGGTTCGGTGGTATGGGGATCATTGTGCTGGCGGTGGCGATTCTGCCTATCCTCGGCGTCGGGGGGATGCAGCTCTACCGTGCGGAAATGCCCGGCCCGTTGAAAGACAACAAGATGCGCCCGCGTATCGCCGAGACGGCGAAGACGCTGTGGCTAATCTATGTGTTATTGACGATAGCCTGCGCATTGGCGCTCTGGTTTGCCGGTATGCCGGCCTTCGATGCGATTGGTCATAGCTTTTCCACCATCGCTATCGGTGGTTTCTCGACTCATGATGCCAGCGTCGGCTATTTCAATAGCCCGATGATTAACTCCATCATCGCGATCTTTTTGCTGATCTCTGGCTGTAACTACGGTCTGCATTTTTCATTATTGAGCGGACGCAGCCTGAAGGTGTACTGGCGCGACCCAGAATTTCGGATGTTCATTGGCGTCCAGTTGACGCTGGTCATCATCTGTACGCTGGTGCTATGGCTTCATAACGTGTACGGATCGGTGCTGACGACGCTGAATCAGGCATTTTTCCAGGTGGTGTCGATGGCGACCACCGCGGGGTTCACCACCGATAGCATTGCGCGCTGGCCGTTGTTCCTGCCGGTGCTGCTGCTCTGCTCCGCATTTATCGGCGGCTGCGCCGGGTCCACGGGCGGTGGCTTAAAGGTGATCCGTATCCTGTTGCTGTTCAAGCAGGGCAACCGTGAGCTTAAGCGTCTGGTACACCCGAATGCGGTGTATAGCATCAAGTTAGGTAACCGCGCGCTGCCGGAACGAATTCTTGAAGCTGTGTGGGGTTTCTTCTCCGCCTATGCGCTGGTCTTTATCATTAGTATGCTGGCGATTATTGCCACCGGGGTGGATGACTTCTCTGCCTTCGCCTCCGTAGTGGCGACGTTGAACAACCTCGGGCCTGGGCTTGGCGTTGTCGCGGACAACTTTGCCACCATGAACCCGGTCGCGAAATGGATCCTGATTGCTAATATGCTGTTTGGTCGTCTGGAAGTGTTCACCTTACTGGTGCTCTTTACTCCCACTTTCTGGCGCGAATAACAGGAGTGCTCGTGAAAACTTTAATACTCTTCTCCACCCGCGACGGGCAGACCCGTGAAATCGCTTCGTTTCTGGCCTCCGAGCTAAAAGAGCTGGGCATCGATGCGGATACCTTGAACCTGAATCGTACCGATGTCGTCGAATGGCATCACTACGATCGGGTGGTCATTGGCGCGTCGATTCGCTACGGGCACTTTCATCCGGCGGTGGACCGCTTTGTGAAAAAGCATCTGGTATCATTGCAGGCGCTGCCGGGAGCATTCTTCTCGGTCAACCTGGTAGCCCGTAAACCCGAGAAGCGTACGCCGCAGACCAACAGCTATACGCGTAAGTTTCTGTTGAACTCGCCGTGGCAGCCGCAGAGCTGCGCGGTGTTTGCCGGCGCGCTGCGCTACCCGCGCTACCGCTGGTACGATCGATTTATGATCCGCCTGATTATGAAAATGACCGGAGGCGAAACGGATATCCGGAAAGAGGTGGTCTATACCGACTGGCAACAGGTATCCCGGTTTGCTCGGGAAATCGCTCAAATGGCGAGCAAATAGCGCGTAAAACTCGCGTTGTGGTGGAAAATCGAGCGAACGAAAAGTTTTTTTGAATTTCCCCTTGTCACCTCAGAATTACTCCCTATAATGCGC